>NZ_JBEOXV010000001.1:0-147460 GCF_040296785.1 Kitasatospora sp. NPDC002040
GCGGTGATCCGCTCGACGTTCTCCGCCTCGTTGTACGTCGGAATGATCACCAGCACCTCACCGAGATCGGCGAAGGAGCTCTCCTGGTCAGCCGTGGTCACGTCTCTGATGCCTTTCGGGGTACAGCAGGTCAGCAGCGAGCCCGGGCGGTCGCTGTCCGGGGCCTCGGGTCCGCAGAAGTACATCGTAGAAGTACCGGAATAGCGCATGCTACGACGGCCGGGGCCCCCACGGGTCACCGGGCGCTGATCCGCCCGCCGCACCGGATAGTCTTCCTGTTCAACTTGCACACCCGTGGGTCGCGAAGCAGCCGGTCGCTCGCGTCCGCCTCGCCGCCCGCCCGCGCGCCCCTGCGCTGGTCGGAGCACCCGCGAGGTCGGACCTTGCCCGCCGGTGTCGACCGATCACGTGCGGCCCGGCCGCACTCAAGCAGGTGGAGTGGTTGTGCGGGACCTGAAGCAGCTGGTGAAGGCGTACGACGTTCGTGGTGTGGTGCCGGATCAGTGGGACGAGTCGTTGTCGTTCGCTTTCGGTGCGGCGTTCGTGCGGGTGGTGGGTGCTTCGGCGGTGGTGGTGGGGCACGACATGCGCCCCTCCTCGCCCTCGCTGTCGCGGGCGTTCGCTGAGGGTGCCGCGGCGTCGGGTGCGGATGTGGTGGAGATCGGGCTGTGCTCGACCGACCAGCTGTACTACGCGTCGGGGTCGATGGACCTGCCGGGCGCGATGTTCACCGCCTCGCACAACCCGGCCCAGTACAACGGCATCAAGCTGTGCCGCGCCGGTGCCTCACCAGTGGGCCAGGACACCGGCCTGACCGAGATCCGCGAACTCGTCGAGTCCTGGACCGCCGCGGACGACACCGTCACCGTGCCCGCCCTGGACGTGAAGCCGGGCGGGCTGTCGGCGGCGGACAGCCTGCGTGGTTACGCCGACCATCTGCTGGGGCTGGTGGACCTGAGCGCGATCCGCCCGCTGAAGGTGGTCGTCGACGCGGGCAACGGCATGGGCGGCCACACCGTCCCCACCGTCTTCGCCGGACTCCCGCTGGACCTGATCCCGATGTACTTCGAGCTGGACGGGACGTTCCCCAACCACGAGGCGAACCCGCTGGACCCCGCCAACCTGGTCGACCTGCAGGCCAAGGTCGTCGAGACCGGCGCCGACCTCGGCCTGGCCTTCGACGGCGACGCCGACCGCTGCTTCGTCATCGACGAGCGCGGCGAGCCCGTCTCCCCCTCCGCGATCACCGCCCTGGTCGCCGCCCGCGAGATCGCCCGCGCCCAGGCCGCCGGCGAGGCGAACCCCACCGTCATCCACAACCTGATCACCTCCCGCACCGTCCCCGAGGTCGTCCGCGAACTCGGCGCCACCCCCGTCCGCACCCGCGTCGGACACTCCTTCATCAAGCAGGAGATGGCCGAAACCGGCGCCGTCTTCGGCGGCGAGCACTCCGCCCACTACTACTTCCGCGACTTCTGGCGCGCCGACACCGGCATGCTCGCCGCCCTCCACGTCCTGGCCGCCCTCGGCCACCAGGACCACCCCCTCTCCGCACTCACCACCCGCTACAACCGCTACACCGAATCCGGCGAGATCAACTCCACCGTCACCGACCAACAGGCCGCGACCACCCTCGTCGCCGACCACTACGCCGACCTGCCCCACACCACCACCGACACCCTCGACGGCCTCACCATCACCACCCCCACCTGGTGGCTCAACCTCCGCGCCTCCAACACCGAACCCCTGCTACGCCTCAACGTCGAAGCCGACGACGCCACCACCATGGCCACCGTCCGCGACACCGTCCTCACCCTCATCCGCGCCTGACACCCTGACCGTTCGTCAACCGACCCAGCCGACCGGCCGCCGCCCGCCGGTCGGCTAAGGTCGGTCACTCCCGTACCACACCGAACAGGACGTGCCCATGGACCGGCTCGCCAACACCGTCCGTCCCTACCCCTGGGGATCGCTCACCGCCATCCCCGAGCTGCTGGGTGTGGAAGCGACCGGCGAACCCCAGGCGGAACTCTGGATGGGCGCCCACCCGGGCGACCCGTCGCGGGTCGACCGCGGTGAAGGGCCCGTCGCCCTGCACCGGGTGATCGAGGCCGATCCGCAGGGCGAGCTGGGTGCCGAGACGGTGGCCAGGTTCGGCCCGACCCTGCCGTTCCTGCTCAAGGTGCTGGCGGCCGGCGCGCCGCTCTCCATCCAGGCCCACCCCACCCTGGACCAGGCCCGGGCCGGGTACGCCGCCGAGGAGGCCAGGGGCATCCCGCTGAACGCCCCCGAGCGCAACTACAAGGACACCAACCACAAGCCCGAACTCATCTGCGCGCTGGACGAGTTCGAGGGGCTGTGCGGCTTCCGGCCGCCGGCCGAGACCGCCGCGCTGCTCGCCGCACTGGACGTCCCGGAGCTCACCCCGCTGGTCGAACTCCTGCACAACAAGCCGGAGTCGGAGGCGCTCAGCGAGGCCCTCCGCACCATCCTGTCCATGCCCGCCGAGACCGCCGCCACCGCCGTCGCGGCCACCGCGGCCGCCGTCGAGCGGGCCGCCGCGACCGACGACCCGACCGGCCAGTTCGCCGGATACGCCTACGCCGCACGGGAGTTCCCGGGCGACACCGGGCTGCTGACCGGGCTGCTGCTGAACCACCTGGTGCTCCAGCCGGGCGAGGCGCTCTACCTGGGCGCCGGGGTTCCGCACGGGTACCTGCGCGGCACCGGCGTCGAGATCATGGCCAACTCCGACAACGTGCTGCGCTGTGGGCTGACGCCCAAGCACGTCGACGTGGCCGAACTGCTCAAGGTGGTCGAGTTCCGGGCCGAACGGCCGGACGTGCTGCGGCCGGTGGCGGACGCGAACGGCGAGGAGCTCTACCCCGTACCGATCGACGAGTTCCGGCTCTCCCGGTACGTTCTCGACGGCACCGCGCGGGTGCTCGACGGCCGGGCCCCGCAGATCCTGCTCTGCACCCAGGGCAGCGTCCAACTCACCGGTGCGGACGGCACGTTGCTCACGCTGGCCCGCGGCGAGTCGGCCTTCCTCCCGGGGACGGGGACCGACACCGTGGTGACCGGCTCCGACGCGACCGTCTTCCGGGCCACCGTCACGCTCTGACCGGCCGGGCCCCGCCACCCGCCCGCCCCGCAGCCTGGGATCGGCGGTCCCAGGGTGAACGGTGCTCTGCCGCCCGGCTCCGGCCGGTGGAAGTCTCCTCGGTGTCAGCAGCACACCCGCACCGAGGAGTTCCCACCATGCGCGCAGTCACCGTCCGCACCTTCGGCGCCCCCGAGACCATCGAGCTCGCCGACCTCCCGCTCCCCCAGCCGGGCCCCGGCGAGCTGCGGATCCGGACCCTGGCCACCGGCGTGCACCCGGCCGACCTGGCCGTCCGCTCCGGCGCCGTGGCGCAGTACCTCCCGCCGCAGCCCTTCTACCCGCTCGGCTGGGACCTGGCGGGCGAGGTGGACGCCGTCGGCGCGGACGTGACCGGCTTCCGGCCCGGCGACCGGGTGATCGGGCTCTCGCACTGGTTCGCCACCCGCAACGGCGTCCAGGCCGAGTACGCCGTACTCGCCGCCACCGCCGTCGCCCCGGCCCCGGCCGGCGTCCCGACCGCCGTCGCGGCCGCGCTCCCACTGAACGGGCTGGCCGCCCTCCAGGCCGTCGAGGCCACCGGCCTGACCCGGGGTCAGACCCTCCTGGTGACCGGAGCCGCAGGCAACCTGGGCGGGCTGGTGATCCAACTCGCCGCCGCCCGGGGCCTCCAGGTGATCGCACTGGCCCGCCCCGAGGACCACGCGTTCGTCACCCGGTACGGCGCCCGGCACACCGATGCGGTCACTCCCGCCGAGGCGGACGCGGTGATCGACACCGCACTGCTCGGCGCGGCCGTCCTCCCCGCCCTGCGCGACGGGGCCGCCTTCGTCGCCGTCCGCCCGGGCCCGCCGATCGTCGAGCGCGGCATCCGCCACACGGTGGTCGACGTCCGTCCCGACGGAGCCCAGCTCGCCGACCTGGCCGCCATGGTGGCCGCCGGACGGCTCACCGTCCGGGTCGCCGCCGAGCACCCCTTCACCGAGGCGGCCAAGGCCCACGCCCGGCTGGAGGAGGGCGGTCTGCGGGGCGCCGTGGTCCTGGCCTTCTGACCCTCCGGTGGGCTCAGCCCTCCCCGTCGCCCCGACGCCGCCTGGCCACCACCAGGGCGCCGACGCCCAGCGCCATCGCCGCGCCGCCGGCCACCGCGATCACCGGGGCCACCGTGGAGGCACCGGTCTCGGCGAGCTCGGCGGTCCCGGTGGCCGCACTCCCCGGGGCCGG
This sequence comes from Kitasatospora sp. NPDC002040, assembly GCF_040296785.1. Taxonomy (NCBI): domain Bacteria; kingdom Bacillati; phylum Actinomycetota; class Actinomycetes; order Kitasatosporales; family Streptomycetaceae; genus Kitasatospora; species Kitasatospora sp. NPDC002040. Next base: position 4,328 of record NZ_JBEOXV010000001.1, read on the forward strand.
GGTCGGAGCCTGGGTCGGCACTGCGGCGGCGGCCGGGGTCCCGGCCGGGGTCTCGGCCTGGATCACGGTCGAAGCGGCGGTCGCGGTCGCCACGGTCGACGGGCTCGCCGACGGCGTGACAGCGGCGCTCGCGCCGGCACCACCGGCCGGGGTCGGCGTACCGACCGTGCTGGGTACGGCAGTTGCGGTCGGGGTGCCGACCGTCTCCCGGGCCGCGGCCGCCCGCCCCTCGGCCAGTGCCCGGTCCGCCCCCTGCTTGGCGGCGAGCGCCTGCTCCACGGCCTTGCGGGACTCACCGAGCCGACGGACCACGCCGACCCGCCAGTCGTCCACTGCCCGCTTCGCCGCCGCGTTCTCCTGCCGGGCCGGGACCAGGGCTCCCTCGGCAGCCCGGACCGCGAGGTCGGCCCGGTTCAGCTCGCGCAGCGCGGCCACCCGCTCCTCCTCGCCGCCGGTGGCGAGCACGGCCTCGACCACGGCGTAGCGGTCGGCCCGGACCCGGTCCGCAGCGGCCTTGCCGGCCTCCGCGTCCCGGAGCGCAGCCGTCGCCGTGGTCAGCCGGTCCTGCAGCGACTGCGGCACCGGGCCGTGGTCGAGCAGGGCGCCCAGCTCCAGCTCCAGGGTGCTCTGCTCGGCCTTGACCGCCTGGTACGCGGCGTCCGCCTCGGCGGCGGCCCGCTCCAGCTGGGCGACGGTGCTCTGGGCCCGGACCGCCCCGGTGGTCCCGGCGAAGGCGGGGGTGACCGAGATCGCGACCGGTGCCGAGACGGCGAGCACGGCGACTGCGGCGAGGGTGGAACGGAACTTCACGGGAGAGACCTTCTGAAGGGGGTGGAGGCAGGCAGCGGGCACTGCCCGAGGTGGGCGGCGAGGAAGCCGGCCGGGCCCGGCCCGGTGGCCGCGATGTCGGCAGGGGCAGAGCTGCACGAGCTTACGGGACGTATACAACCGATCAAAACGGGCAACGCCTCCTCGCTCCCGCCGACGGCGCCAACTGACTGTCCACGGAGCGGAATTCCGGGCATCCGACCCCGCAGTACTGCCAGGATCGCGGCCATGATCCACAATCTGCGCATCTGCTTCGTCGGCGACTCCTACGTGGCCGGCGTCGGCGACCCCCGCTTCCTGGGCTGGGCCGGGCGGCTGGCCGCCCGCACCATCAGCGCCGGACAGCCGATCACCGGCTACAACCTCGGTGTCCGGCGCCAGACTTCGGCCGACATCCTGAGCCGGTTCGAGCAGGAGTGCGTCCCCCGGCTGGAGATCGCCGACGACCCCCGGGTGGTGCTCTCCCTCGGCACCAACGACGCCACCCACGAGGACGGCCGCCCCCGGGTCGCCCCGGCGGAGTCGGCGGCCAATCTCGCGCTGCTGCTCGACCGGGCCGCCGCCCGGGGCTGGGCCACCCTGGTGGTCGCCCCGCCGCCGGTCGCCGACCTCGACCACCGGGCCCGCACCGCCCTGCTCGACGCGGAGTTCGTCGGCGTCTGCCGGGCCGCCGGCGTCCCGTACATCCAGGTCCACCAGCCGCTGAGCACCAACCCGGTCTGGCTGGAGGAGATCCGCCTCGACGACGGCGCCCACCCGGGCGCGGCCGGCTACGACGAGATCACCGCCCTGATCGCCCCGCACTGGGACACCTGGCTGGCCTCCGGCCGCTGACCGCCGCCGGGGCCAATCCGCTTGACCGGGCCACCGGTCGGCGCTGCACTGGGCGGGGCGCCACGGGGCGTGGTGCCGGTTTCGCGGGGAGGCAGCGGCAGCCATGGAGATCCGTCCAACGACCGAGCAGGACCGCGAGCTCTTCGTCGACACGATGCACGCCGCGTTCGGGCGCTTCCCGGACGCCCCGGCCGACGGCGGCGGGGGCTGGTGGTCGGCGTTCGAGATGGACCGCAACCTGTTCGCCGTGGCGGCGGACGGGCGGCCCGTCGGCACCGCGGGTGCGTACTCCTTCGAGCTCACCCTGCCCGGCGAGGTGCTGCTGCCGGTCTCCGGGGTGACGGCCGTCGGCGTGCTGCCCTCGCACCGGCGCCAGGGCGTGCTGAGCGCGATGATGCGGCATCAGCTCGCCGATCTGCGGGCCCGCGGGGAGGTCCTCTCCGTCCTGCTGGCGTCCGAGGCCCTGATCTACCGCAGGTTCGGCTACGGCCCCGCGACCTACACCCAGCGGCTCACGGTGCCGCGCCACCGGGCCGCCTTCGCCCTCCCCCGGGCCCGCGGCACGGCCGGGACTCCGGCGACCGGCTCGGTCGAGGTGCTGCGGCGGGCCGAGTGCAACGAGCTGCTGGAGCAGGTCTACGACCGGTACCGCCGCGCCCAGCCCGGCGCGCTGTCCCGGCCGCACCGCTGGTGGGCCGCCGGCGCGGGCCAGCCCCCGATCGCTCCGGCGCCGCGCTACGTCGCCGTCCACCGCGACGCCGACGGCGTCCCGGACGGCTACGCCAGCTACTCGATCGGCGAGTCCGAGACCCTGACGGTCGATGAGGCCATCGCCGCCGACGACACCGTCCTCACCGCCCTGGCCCGGTTCGTGCTCGGCCACGACCTGGTCAGCCAGGTCGTGTTCAAGCACGTCCCGCCGGAGCACCCGCTGCGCTGGCAGCTGGAGGACTTCCGGGCCGGCCAGGCGGGCGGTGACACCGACTGGCTCTGGGTACGGCTGCTGGACGTTCCGCAGGCGCTGACCGCGCGCGGCTGGTGCACCGACGGCGAGCTCGTCCTGGACGTCGACGACCCGTTCCTCGGCGAGCACGGCCGCCACCTGCTGACCGTCCGGGACGGCAAGGCCGACTGCGTCCCGACCGACCGGGAGCCCGACCTGTCCCTGGACATCAGCGACCTGGGCTCGGTCTACCTCGGCGGCACCGCCCCGAGCACGCTCGTCCGGGCCGGCCACGTCAAGGCGCACCACCCCGGCGCGGCCGCCCTCGCCGACGCCCTCTTCCGCGCCGAGCGCCCCCCGCACTGCCTGCACTGGTTCTGACGCCGGTTCTGACCGGTAGGCCCGTGCTGCCCCGGCCCGCGGGCTCAGACGAGGGCGGCGGCCAGCAGGGCGAAAGCGGCGACGATGACGGCGACGCGAAGGTAGTGGAAGCGGTCCCAGCGGTTCATCTGCTCCTTCCAGTCGGCGGGCCGGTTCTCGGGGGTCCACGCCTTGCTCCGGTTGTTGATCGGGACCAGCAGCAGGATCGACATGATCACGCTGAGGACCAGCAGGACGGCGGCGGTGACGACGAGGCCGGCCCCCTGGCCGGGCCAGCCGGCGACGGCCCAGACCCCGGCGAGGACGAGCGAGCCGATGTACCAGAACGGCATCACGGCGCCGAGCATCCGGCCCCCGTGAGCACGGCCGAGCTGGCCGCTGTCCTCGGGGAGGGCGCTGAAGATCCGGTTCATGACGAAGGCGACGGAGAACTCCACCCCCACCATCACTCCGACGACCACGACGGTGACGACCTTGAGCGCGTCCAGCATGACGACCCCTCCTGTTTTCTAGCGTTGCTAGGTGATGGAGACAACGCTAGTACTACTGCCGCTCTCTTGTCTAGCAGTGCTAGAATCGAGTCATGTCGGTACAGGAACGAAAGCAGCGCGAACGGGCGGGCCGCGAGCGCCTCATCGTGGCGACGGCCCGCGAACTCGCCGAGCAGCAGGGCTGGGAGGCGGTCACCACCCGCCGGCTCGCCGAGCGGATCGAGTACAGCCAGCCCGTCCTCTACAGCCACTTCCGCGGCAAGCGCGAGATCATCGGCGCCGTCGCCCTCCAGGGGGCCGCCGAGATGGCCGCCGCGGTGCGGGCCGCGACTGCCGCCGCGACCGGCCCGCGCGACCGGGCCGGCGCCCTCGCCCGCGCCTACCTCCACTACGCCGAGAACAACCCGGCGGTCTACGACGCCATGTTCCACCTCGACGGCGGCCTGGCCTTCGCGGAGGAGGACACCCCGGAGCCACTGAAGGACGCCTTCGCCGCCCTGCTGGAGAGCCTCACCGCCGTCGCCGGGGCCGGCGTCCACCCGGGCCTGTTCACCGAGGTCTTCTGGGCCGCCCTGCACGGACTGGCCACCCTGACCCGGGCCGGACGGCTCCCCCCGGCAGAGGCCGGCCGAAGGGTGGACCTGCTGGTCGACCGGCTCGCCGTGGTCTGACCCACCGTCCGCCCGGGCCGACGGGTCAGGTCAGGTCACGTCCCGGGTCATGTCGACGAAGCGGGAGTAGTGGCCCTGGAACGCCACCGTGATGGTGGCGGTGGGGCCGTTACGGTGCTTGGCGACGATCAGGTCGGCCTCGCCCGCGCGGGGGGACTCCTTCTCGTAGGCGTCCTCGCGGTGCAGCAGGATGACCATGTCGGCGTCCTGCTCGATCGAGCCGGACTCGCGGAGGTCGGAGACCATCGGCTTCTTGTCGGTGCGCTGCTCGGGGCCACGGTTCAGCTGGGAGAGCGCGATGACCGGCACCTCCAGCTCCTTGGCGAGGAGCTTGAGGTTTCGCGACATGTCGGAGACCTCCTGCTGTCGGTTCTCAGCCCGCTTCGAGCCGCCGGACTGCATCAGCTGGAGGTAGTCGATGACCACCAGCTTGAGGTCCGCACGCTGCTTCAGCCGGCGGCACTTGGCCCGGATCTCCATCATCGACAGGTTGGGCGAGTCGTCGATGTAGAGCGGTGCGGCCGTCACGTCCGGCATCCGGCGGGCGACCCTGGTCCAGTCGTCGTCCGTCATGTTGCCGGAGCGCATGTGGTGCAGGGCCACCCTGGCCTCGGCGGAGAGCAGGCGCATGGCGATCTCGTTCCGCCCCATTTCGAGCGAGAAGATCACGCTCGGCAGGCCGTTGGTGATCGAGCAGGCCCGGGAGAAGTCCAGCGCCAGGGTCGACTTGCCCATCGCGGGGCGGGCCGCGATGACGATCATCTGGCCGGGGTGCAGGCCGTTGGTGAGCGCGTCCAGGTCGGCGAAGCCGGTCGGGACGCCGGACATCTGGCCCTGGCGGGAGCCGATCGCCTCGATCTCGTCGAGGGCGCCCTCCATGATGTCGGCGAGCGGGGCGTAGTCCTCGCTGGTGCGCTGCTCGGTGACGGCGTAGATCTCGGCCTGGGCCGCGTTGACGATCTCGTCGACGTCGCCCTCGGCGGCGTAGCCCATGCCGGCGATCCGGGTACCGGCCTCGACCAGGCGGCGGAGCACCGCGCGCTCGTGCACGATCTGGGCGTAGTACTCGGCGTTGGCCGCCGTCGGGACGGAGTTGACCAGGGTGTGCAGGTAGCCGGGGCCGCCGACCCGGACCAGCTCGCCGCGCTTGGTCAGCTCGCTGGCGACGGTGATCGGGTCGGCCGGCTCACCGCGGGCGTAGAGGTCGAGGATCGCGCTGTGGACCAGCTCGTGGGCCGGGCGGTAGTAGTCGTGCGGCTTGAGCACCTCGACCACGTCGGCGATGGCGTCCTTGGACAGCAGCATGCCGCCCAGCACGGACTGCTCGGCCGCGAGGTCCTGCGGGGGCACCCGCTCGAAGGCGTCCGAACCGGCCCGCTCCTCGGCGGACTCGCCGGAGTCCTTGCGCTTGCTGCCGCGCTGGAAGTCGCCCTTGCCGAAGCCGCCCTTGCCGAAGCCGCCACCGCCCCCGCCCCCGCCGCTCTCGCTCTTGCGGGAGACCGGGAGCCGGTCGCCGGGGCCGTCCGGGAAGTCCGCCGGGCCCGGCGGGAAGGCGTCGTCGGACGGCTGCCAGTCGTCCTCCGGCGGTGGGGGCACGTCGTGGTCGTCGTACTGGGGGCCGGTCACGCGTCTTCCCCGATCAGCAAGTGGTGCGAATTGTTGCCAGGCGGAGCGAGTGGGGGTGGTCCTCCTTCTTACGCCACCGCACCGACAAATCGCCCGGGAGCGACCCACGCTAAGGTGCCGGAGGCCGATCGGCCAAGATGGTTATCCACAGGGGGTGTGGATGACGGGCCCATACCTGTGGAGAACTCCCGCAATCCTGTGCACAACTCTGTGGACCCCGCTGTGGACAACCCGTACGACTGTCCACTGCACCCGCCCTGACCTGGGACGACCCCTATCGGCGGCTGTGCATGAGAAATTCTTCACACAACCGCCCGGACGGCGGCCGAACGGTTCGATCCCACCACTCGCTCACCGTTGCGAGTAAGAGATCAAAGGGTCTTGCAGCCCTTACCTGTGGATGAGTAGCCTTACTGGAATGAAACCCGCCGCCGTCACCCGCCGCCGACACGACCGGGAGATCCTCGCCCTGGCGGTCCCCGCGTTCGGCGCCCTGGTCGCCGAACCGCTCTTCCTGATGGCCGACTCGGCCATCGTCGGCCACCTCGGCACCGCCCAGCTGGCGGGTGTCGGCGTCGCCACCGCCGTGCTCTCCACCGCCACCGGGGTCTTCGTCTTCCTCGCGTACGCGACCACCGCCGCGGTGGCCCGCCGGATCGGGGCGGGCGACCGCCGCGCGGCCGTCCAGCAGGGCATCGACGGCATCTGGCTGGCCCTGCTGCTCTCGGTCGGCGTGGTCGCCCTCACCCTGCTCCTGGCCCCGCAGGCCGTGGACGCGCTCGGCGCCTCGGCGACCGCCGCCCCGTACGGCGTCACCTACCTGCGGATCAGCGCCCTGGGCATCCCGGCGGTCCTGCTGGTGATGGCCGCCACCGGCGTGCTGCGCGGCCTGCAGGACACCCGGACCCCGCTCCGGGTCGCCATCGGCGGCTTCGCGGCCAACCTGCTGCTCAACCTCGGCCTGGTCTACGGCGCCGGCCTCGGCGTGGCCGGCTCGGCCTGGGGCACCGTGCTGGCACAGACCGGCATGGCCGGGGTGTACGTGCTGGTGGTGGTCCGCGGCGCGCGCCGGGAGGGTGCGGGCCTGCGGCCCGACCTGCCCGGCATCCGCGCCTGCGCGAAGGCCGGCGGCCCGCTGATGGTCCGGACGCTCAGCCTGCGCGGGGTGCTGATGGTGGCGACCGCGGTGGCCGCCACGCTGGGCGACGTGGAGGTGGCGGCCCATCAGATCGCCATGACCATCTGGATCTTCCTGGCCTTCGTGCTGGACGCGATCGCCATCGCCGGGCAGGCCATCATCGGCCGCTACCTGGGCGCCTCCGACGTCCCCGGCACCAGGGCGGCCACCCGCCGGATGATCGAGTGGGGCCTGTGCGTCGGCGTGCTGCTCGGGCTGCTGCTGGTCCTGGCCCGGCCGCTGTACGTCCCGCTGTTCAGCTCCGACCCGGTGGTCCGCCAACAGCTCTCGGACGTGCTGCTGCTGGTGGCGCTGACCGAGCCGGTGGCCGGGGTGGTGTTCGTGCTGGACGGCGTGCTGATGGGCGCCGGGGACGGCCGCTACCTGGCCTGGGCGATGCTCGGCACCTTCGCCGCGTTCGCCCCGGTGGCCCTGCTGGTGCCGGTGCTGGGCGGCGGTCTGGCCGGGCTCTGGTGGGCGATGAACCTGTTCATGCTGGTCCGGGCGGCGTTCCTCTGCCTGCGGATCAGGACCGGGCACTGGCTGGTCACCGGAGCCGTCCGGGCCTGACCGCCCGGGCCCCGGCACGCAGAGCGGCCCGGCTCCCCCGAGGGGGAACCGGGCCGTTCGGTGCTACTGCGTGGTTCAGGCAGCGACGACGGCGACGTCGAGGTTGGCCTGGACGTCGGCGTGCAGCTTGACCGAGACCTTGTGGGTGCCCACGGTCTTGATCGGCGAGCCGATCGCGACCGAGCGCTTGTCCACGGACGGGCCGCCGGCAGCCTTGACGGCAGCCACGACGTCGGCCTGGGTCACCGAGCCGAAGAGGCGGCCGGCGTCGCCGGAGCGAACGGCCAGCTTGACCTGAAGGCCCTCGAGCTGACCCTTGACCGCAGTGGCGGCCTCGATGGTCTGGATCTCGTGGATCTTGCGGGCGCGACGGATCGCGTCCACGTCCTTCTGGCCGCCCTTGGTCCAGCGGATGGCGAAGCCACGCGGGACCAGGAAGTTGCGGGCGTAGCCGTCCTTGACCTCGACGACCTCACCGGCACTGCCGAGGCCGGGGACCTCGTGAGTGAGGATGATCTTCATTCTTCGGTCACCCTCTCTTAGCGCGTGGTGGAGGTGTAGGGCAGCAGCGCCATCTCACGGCTGTTCTTCACGGCCGTGGCGACGTCGCGCTGGTGCTGGGTGCAGTTGCCGGTGACCCGGCGGGCGCGGATCTTCCCGCGGTCGGAGATGAACTTGCGGAGCAAGTTCGTGTCCTTGTAGTCAACGTAGTTGACCTTGTCCTTGCAGAAGACGCAAACCTTCTTCTTAGGCTTGCGAGCAGGCGGCTTCGCCATCATGTGCTCCTGTGGGTACGAAATCTGTCAGCATGACCGGGCTTCCGAGGGCCCGGTACGCACCGCTTTAGAACGGGGGCTCTTCCGAGAAGCCGCCGCCACCGGCCGGGGCACCCCAACCGCCGCCGCCACCCTGGTTTCCACCAGGGGCCGGAGCGCTGGAAGCCCACGGGTCGTCGGACGGAGCCGACTGGCCGCCACCGGAGTTTCCACCCCAGTTGCCGCCGGACTGGCCGCCACCGGAGTTTCCACCCCAGGAGCCGCCCTGGCCGCCGCCGCCACCCTGCTGGCCGCCGCCACCGAAGCCACTGCCGCCGCCGGGACCGCCGGAGCGGTTGGCGCGGGTGACCTTGGCGGTCGCCGAACGCAGGCTGGGACCGACCTCGTCGACCTCGACCTCGAAGACCGTCCGCTTCTCGCCTTCCTTGGTCTCGTAAGACCGCTGGCGCAGTCGGCCCTGCACGATCACGCGCATGCCGCGCTGCAGCGATTCGGCCACGTTCTCCGCCGGCTGACGCCAGACGTTGCACGTGAGGAAGAGGCTCTCGCCGTCCTTCCACTCGTTCGTCTGACGGTCGAAGGTGCGCGGGGTGGACGCGATACGGAACTTCGCGACCGCCGCACCCGACGGGGTGAAGCGCAGCTCGGGGTCGTCGACGAGATTGCCGACGAGGGTAATGACGGTCTCGCCTGCCATGGTGGTGGTGACCTCTCGGAAAGAAGTTCTGCGGTGCTCGTCCGCTGTTTCACGTGAAACAGCGGGCGTGAGCCACTGACGCCTAGGGCGTCAGAGCGTGGCTCAGTGGGTGTCCGGGCGCAGGACCTTGGTCCGCAGAACCGACTCGCTCAGGCTGAGCTGGCGGTCGAGCTCCTTGACGACCTCAGGCGTGGCCTTCAGGTCGATGACCGAGTAGATGCCCTCGGACTGCTTGTTGATCTCGTACGCCAGGCGACGACGACCCCAGGTGTCGATCTTCTCGACCTTGCCGCCACCGGTGCGGACAACGTTGAGGAAGTTCTCGATCAGCGGGGCGACAGCGCGCTCCTCGACCGAAGGGTCGAGGATGAGCATCAGCTCGTAGTGACGCATGGGTAACCCACCTCCTTTGGACTCAGCGGCCACGGTCTCTCCGTGGCAGGAGGGTTGTGCAGCGTCGGCACCGATGCGGTGGTGCCGTACCGAGAACGTAGCCCTCGGCACTGACAACCGGCCCCCAGCCCGGTGAAGGGCAGACGGGGGCACAACTACACCAGTGCAGACCGCACAGCCTACCCGCACCCGTACGGCCCAACAAAATTTAAGGGGCAAAACGCATAGGGGTTGTGATCCACCCCTCATCACCGCAATCTGGACAGAACGGCTCTTCCACCCGGGAGGTGGGCTCCATGGCACAGACCGTCCGCCGTACTCCGCCGTTCACCCTCAACACCGACGGCCACCCGCACCCGCGCGAGAACACGCTGGTCGGGATCGCCGCCGTGCTCGGCCTGCTGGCCTTCACCACCGCGTTCTTCCACAACCTGCACCTGCTCAGCTCATGGGCCGGCCTGTTCGGCATCGTGGCCGCCCTCTGGGGCCAGTTCATCTCGGTCACCACGGCGGAGCGGTTCGTGCTGATGGTGTCGCTCGGGATGGCCGGGGTCGGCTTCTATCTGGGCATGGCCCACGGCGGCCTCTACGGGGGCGTGTGAGCGGCCCCGCGCGCTGATCCGTCGGAAACGGATCCGCCCGCGCGCGTAACCTCCGGTGCCCCCGTCGCGTACATACCTGTGCACACCTTCGCGACGGGGGCACCACCATGCCTCCGGGCGGACACGGACATCCGGCCCCGAAACGGACCATTCGGGCGATAGGGTCACCACTGGACCGGCCGACCTAGGAGGAGCACCCCCGCATGAGCCTGCGCCTGAGGACGATCACCCGCGAGGAACACCTGGCGTTCATCCGGACGCGCCCGTCCGCGAGTCACATGCAGGTGCCGTCCTGGGGCGACGTCAAGTCCGAGTGGCGCACCGAGAGCATCGGCTGGATCGACGAGTCCGACCAGCTGGTCGGGGCCGGCCTGGTGCTCTACCGCCAACTGCCCAAGCTGAAGCGGTACCTGGCGTACCTGCCCGAGGGCCCGGTGATCGACTGGTTCGACCGGGACCTGGACCAGTGGCTCGAACCGATGCTGGCGCACCTCAAGTCGCAGGGCGCGTTCTCGGTGAAGATGGGCCCCCCGGTGGTGATCCGCCGGTGGAACGCGCCCACCATCAAGGAGGCGATCGCGGCCAAGCAGGCCAAGCGCCTGCGCGACCTGGAGCCGGACTGGTACGAGCCGCGCGCCTTCGAACTGGCCGACCGGCTGCGCAAGTCGGGCTGGCTCCAGGGTGAGGACGGCGGAGCCGGGTTCGGCGACGTCCAGCCCCGGTACGTGTTCCAGGTGCCGCTGGCCAACCGCTCGCTGGACGACGTGCAGAAGGGCTTCAACCAGCTCTGGCGCCGCAACATCAAGAAGGCCGAGAAGAGCGGCGTCGAGGTGGTCCAGGGCGGCTACGAGGACCTGGCGGTGTTCCACAAGCTGTACGTGGTGACCGCCGAGCGGGACCACTTCACCCCGCGTCCGCTCTCCTACTTCCAGCGGATGTGGACGGCCCTCACCGACGAGGACCCGAACCGGATGCGGCTCTACCTGGCGTACCACGAGGGCGAACCGCTGGCCGCCACCACGATGCTGACGGTCGGTGAGCACGTCTGGTACTCCTACGGCGCCTCGGCCAACCACAAGCGCGAGGTCAAGCCGTCCAACGCGGTCCAGTGGCGGATGATGCGGGACTCCTACGCGCTCGGCGCGAGCATCTACGACCTGCGCGGGATCAGCGACACGCTCGACGAGGACGACCACCTGTTCGGGCTGATCCAGTTCAAGGTCGGTACCGGCGGCCAGGCCGCCGAGTACGTCGGCGAGTGGGACTTCCCGCTCAACAAGCTGCTGCACAAGGCGCTGGACATCTACATGTCCCGCCGCTGACCGACCGCCACACCCTCGGGGAGAAGCCGATGACCTTGTCGCTGAATCTGGACACCGCCAGATGGCGGGCCCACCAGCAGTCCGTGCTGGCCGAGTACCCCGGCCTGGTGCCGGTGGCCAAGGGCAACGGCTACGGGCTCGGCAACGCCCGGCTGGCCGAGGAGGCGAACCGGCTCGGCACCGGTCTGCTGGCGGTCGGCACGGCCGACGAGGCGCGGGCGGCGGCCGGGGTCTTCGACGGCGAGCTGCTGGTGCTCACCCCGTACCGGACCGGCGAGGAGCCGCTGCCGCTCGGGGTGATCCGCACCGTGGCCCACCTGGAGGCGGCCCGGGCGCTGCCGGCCGGCTCCCGGGTGGTGGTGGAGTGCATGACCTCGATGCGGCGGCACGGCATCGCGCCCGCCGACCTGGCGCACCTGCCGACCGAGGGGATCGTGCTGGAGGGCTTCGCCCTGCACCTGCCGCTGGACCGGCCGGACGGCACCGACCCGGTGGCCGAGGTGGCCCGGTGGGTGGACGCGATCGCGGCCGCCGGGCTGCCCACCGGCACGGTCTACCTGAGCCACCTCGGCCCGGCCGACCTGGCCCGGCTGGCGCAGCGCTACCCGGCCACGGTGTTCCGGTCCCGGATCGGCACCCGGCTCTGGCTCGGCGACCCCGGCGCCCTGCAGGCCCGGGCCACCGTGATGGACGTGACCCCGGTGGCCAAGGGCGACCGGTACGGCTACCGGCAGCACCGCGCCCCCTCGGACGGGCACCTGCTGGTGGTCTCCGGCGGCACCGCGCACGGCGTCGGACTGGAGGCGCCCAAGTACGTGCACGGGATGGTGCCCCGCGCCAAGGGCCTGGCCCGGGCCGGCCTGGCCACCGTCAACCGGACGCTCTCGCCGTACTCCTGGACCGGCCGGCAGCTCTGGTTCGCCGAGCCGCCGCACATGCAGGTCAGCATCCTGTTCCTGCCCACCGGCGGCAAGCCGCCGGTGATCGGGGACGAACTGGCGCTGAACACCCGTCACACCACCACCCACTTCGACCGGGTGGTGGACGGCTAGGGCCTTTCCGGCGGACAGGCCCTAGGAGCTGTGCGGCTGCTCCTTCTGCAGGGACGGCTGCTCGGGCAGCCAGTCCGCCTCGGGGAGCTCGTACTCCTGGTACGTGCGCTCCTCCCGCAGCCGGCGCGCCTGGCCGAGCACGAAGACGTCCGGGGCCTGGTCCAGCACGCCGCCGGACGGGTCGTCACTGCCGTCCCAGCGGACCGGGTCCAGCTCGGGCCGGAGGATGTCGCGCACCACCAGGTAGCAGAGGTACAGGGTGCCGAGCAGGTGCAGCACGATCGCCAGGTGGTACCAGTCCTGGCCGATGCCGTGCTGCTTGGCGTCACCGGTGAAAGCCAGGTAGGACCAGACCCCGAGGAAGTACAGCACCTCGCAGGCCTGCCAGATCAGGAAGTCCCGCCAGCGCGGCCGGGCCAGCGCGGCGAGCGGGATCAGCCAGAGCACGTACTGCGGCGAGTACACCTTGTTGGTCAGGATGAACGCGGCCACCACCAGGAACGCCAGCTGGGCGAAGCGCGGGCGGCGCGGGGCGGAGAGCGCCAGCCAGCAGATCGCCAGGCAGCTCGCGACCAGCAGGCCGCCGATCCAGGTGTTCAGCGTCTCCAGCTGCTTGCCGCGGTCCTGCATGAGGATCAGCCAGAACGAGCCGAAGTCCTCCTTGCGGGTCTGGCTGAAGGTGTAGAAGGTGGCCCAGCCCTTCCAGTTGGCCGCCATCACCGGCACGTTGACCAGCAGCCAGGCGCCGACCGCGCCGCCGGTGGCGGCCCAGAAGGCGCGCCAGCGGCCGGCCCGCCAGCAGAGCACCAGCAGCGGGCCGAGCAGCAGGAAGGGGTAGAGCTTGGCCGCGGTGGCCAGGCCGATGAAGACACCGGCCCAGACCGGGCGGCGGCCGGACCAGTAGGCCATCGCGACGGCGCAGAAGGCGACCGCCAGCAGGTCCCAGTTGATGGTGAAGTTCAGCGCCAGGGCGGGGGCCAGCGCGAACAGCAGCGCGTCCCAGGGGCGGCGGCGGTGGGTCCGGGTGAGCGCCACCACGACGACCACCGCGCAGACCATCAGCATCCCGGCGTTGATCAGCCAGAACAGCTGCTCGCGGGTCTCGGTGCTGCCGTCGCCGGGCGTCAGCCAGGCCGCCACCTGCATGAACAGACCGGTCAGCACCGGGTACTCGAGGTACTGCATGTCCGGGCTGGGCTGCGGCAGCATGTCGACGTACGGCGTCAGCCCGGCGGCGAAGCCGCGCCAGGTGTACAGGTGCGGGATGTCGCTGTAACAGGCGTGGGTGTACTGGGTGGTGGCGCCGCGGAACCAGCCGCCGTCGTAGCAGGGCAGCTTCTGCACCATGCCCAGCACGCAGACCACGATCACCGCGATGGCCAGGAAGCGGGCCGGGATCCACCAGTTGACGCCGAGCAGGGCCCGGCGGCCGGGCGGGCCGCCGAACAGCTCGCTGCCCGCGGCGGAGACCGGGTCCTCGTCCGCAGGGACGACCACCGTGTGGGGCAGCGGCCCGTCGGGGCCTTCCTCCGGCAGCGTGGCCGTGCTGCCGTTCTCGTCACGAGCGCTCGACGTCATGGCGGACATGATGCCGCACCGATCCGGTTCGCAGCAGGTGCCCCCGCCATCCGGTTCCGAACGCACCGGTGGCGGCCCTCCGGGGAGGGCCGCCACCGGTGCTGCCGATCCTGCGTCAGTTCGCGTTGTTGGGCGCGACGCCGTTGGCCGGATCGCTGGTGGGCGGCGTCCCGGTGCCCGTCGCCGTCCCGGTCGGCTTGGGCGGCTTGGTCCTGGTCGAGGACGGCGAGCCGCTCGGGCAGAACGCCGGGATCAGGCACGACTCGGTCGAGCTCGGCGAGTTGGACGGCGAGGCCGGCGCGCTCGGGGTGAGCGACGGGACGGTCGGCGCGATCGTGGTCGGGTCGGGGACCGGTACGGTCGCGCTCGCCGAGGCGGAGGCCGAGGCGGTCGCCGGGGCGCCCGAGGAGTCGACCTGCTCGCCGATCTCGCCCGGCTTCGGGAAGGTCTCCTTCGGCTGGCCGTTCAGGATCGCCTTCATGTAGCGGGTGAAGATGTCGGTCGGGAAGTCACCACCGTGGATCTCGTCCTTGCCCGCGGTGCCGGACAGCGTCATCAGACCGGGCGTGCCCGCCTTCTCCCGCCACATGCCGACCGAGGTGACCAGCGAGGGGGTGTAGCCGACCCACCAGGCCGACCTGCCGCCGTCGGTGGTGCCGGTCTTGCCGGCCACCGGTCGGCCGAGCTCGTTGGTCTTGCTTCCGGTGCCGCTCTTGGCCACGGTCTGCAGCACGTCGGTGACGTTGTCGGCGACGGCCTCCTCCAGCACCTGCTTGGGCGCCGGCTTGACGATGGTCTTCAGCTCGACGCCGTTCTTGACCACCTTGCTGACCGAGTACGGGTCGGTCTGCTGGCCGCGGGCGGCGAACACCGAGTAGGCCGAGGCCATCCGGATCGCGCTGGGCGTGGAGGTGCCGAGCGGGAAGGTGGTGGTCGAGGGGTCGGTCAGGCCGTTGTTCAGGCCCATCGCCTTGGCCAGGTCGCCCACCGTCTTGCCGCCGACGTCCTGGCCGAGCTGCACGAACGGGACGTTGTAGGAGTTCCGCATCGCCTCCCGCAGCGAGACGTAGCCCGGCTTCGACCGGCCGCTGTTCTTCTGGTGGTAGGGCTTGCCGTCCTCCAGCACCGGGGAACCGTCCGGCTTGTGGATCTCCGCCATGTCGTCGGCGAGGTAGCGGCTCTCCGCGTTGATCCGCTTGGGCTTGCCGTCGTTGCCGGTCTCGGTCTGCACACCGGTCTGCATCGCGGCGGCCAGCACGATCGGCTTGAAGGTCGAGCCGACCGGGATGCCCGAGGTGTTGGCGTTGTTGGTGTGGTGGCCCTCCTCGACGCCCTGGCCGCCGTAGATGGCCAGGATCGCGCCGTCGTTGGGCAGCACGGTGGCCGCGCCGATCTGGACGTCCTGGTCCTTCTCCCGCTTGTCCGGCTTCAGGGTGTCGGCCCGGAAGTCGTCCACCGCCTTCTTGAGCGCGTCCACCTTGTCCTTCTGGAAGGTGGTGTGGATCTGGAAGCCGCCCTTGTCGAGCACCGCCTGCGTGACGCTGGTGTCCTTGGCCATCAGGTACGCGTCCGCCATCTCGACCATGTAGCTGACCTGGCCGTTCATGCTGGGCGAGGCCTTCTTGGTGATCGGCATCGGGAACTCGGCGCAGCCGGCCCGCTGTTCCTTGGTGATCGCGCCGGTGGTCACCATCCGGTCGAGCACCTCGTTCCAGCGCTTGACCGCCCGGTCCTTGTTCGCGGGGACGGCGGGGTCGTACAGGGCCGCGCCCTTGAGCAGGCCGGCCAGGAAGGCGCTCTGGCACAGGTTCAGGTTCTTGGCGTCGACGCCGTAGTACGCCTGGGCGGCGGCCTGGGCACCGGTGGCACCGCGGCCGAACCAGCTGGTGTTCAGGTAGCCGGTGAGGATCTTCTCCTTGCCGTCCTCCTGGTTCACCTTGAGGGTGATGAAGAGCTCCCGGACCTTGCGGCTGAGGGTCTGCTCCTGGCTCAGGTAGGCGTTCTTGACGTACTGCTGGGTGATGGTCGAACCACCCTGGGTCTCGCCGCCGGTGGCCATGTTGTAGACCGCCCGCCCGATGCCCTTGGGGTCGATGCCGGAGTCGGTCCAGAAGCTCGCGTTCTCGGTCGAGATGGCCGCGTTCTGCAGGTCCTTGCTGATGTCGCCGAGCTCGACCACCTGCCGGTTGTTGTCGCCCTGGCGGGTCATCTCGGTGTTGTCGGCCCAGTAGTAGATGTTGTTCTGGGTCTGCACGATCTTGTTGAGGTCGGGGATCGGCGTCATCGCGTACGCGATCCCGACCGCCGCCACCCCGCCCGCGAAGAACACCAGGAAGGTGGTGAACTGCAGCTTCCAGGACGGGATCCAGCGCCAGAGGCCGGTCTTGCCGAAGCGCGGGTAGTCGATGAACCGCTTCTTGGCCGGCTTGCCGTTCCGCCCGGTCGGGGGCGCACCGGCACCGCCGCGGCGGCCTCCGCCGTCGCCACCGCTGCCCGCGCCGCCGCCGCCCTTCCGGCGCAGCTCGGCCCGGGTCGGCCGGGGCTGCTGGGCGGTGGGCCGGCCACCGGACGGGCGCTCGCCCGTGCGACCGTACGACGGCGCGCCCTCCGGCGGGCTGCCGTAGGCGTACGGGCGTCCACCGTCGGCCTGGCGGCCCGACGGTTCCTCGCCGCCCGGGTTGGGCGACCTCCGGCGGTGTTCGCTCATCTTCCAGCCACTCCTCGGTCCTCGCGCACGGCCGACAGCCCGTGCACACGCGACAGAGTACGCAGCCGAAATTCGCTACTAATCGGGCATCAGGTATCAACTGCCGCATAACGGCGCCAGATCATTACATGCCCGTTGCCAACCCGGCCCCGGACAGCCCTTGACGCGGGCTCGGCTCCGTCGTCCCGACATCCTGTGATCACATTCACCCGAGTCGCTCTTGCCCGTTCCGTGACCCAGGTTTACTGTTCTCGATATATCGAGCCGATACATCGGAGCGACATAACGCACCGGCATAGCCGGCGGAGGGAGGCGAACGGCAGTGAGCAGGCGCTCGGGAGTGCTGGAGTTCGCCGTCCTCGGCCTGCTGCACGACGCCCCGATGCACGGGTACGAGCTGCGCAAGCGGCTCAACGTGCTGCTCGGCTCGTTCCGTGCGTTCTCCTACGGCACGCTCTACCCCTGCCTGAAGAGCCTGGTCGCCCAGGGCTTCCTGGTCGAGGACAACCCGGACACCGAGTACGTCCCCGCCACCGCGCTCAACGGCAAGCGGTCGAAGATCGTCTACCGGCTCTCGGCCGAGGGCAAGCAGCGCTTCGAGGAGCTGCTCGCCGACTCGGGCCCGGACGCCTGGGAGGACGAGCACTTCGGGGTGCACTTCGCCTTCTTCGGTCAGACCGACCGGGCCGTGCGGATGCGCGTCCTGGAGGGCCGCCGCAGCCGGCTGGAGGAGCGGCTGGAGCGGATGCGAAGCTCGATCGCCCGCACCCGCGAGCGGTTCGACGACTACACCCTCGAACTGCAGCGGCACGGTCTCGAATCGGTGGAGCGCGAGGTCCGCTGGCTCAACGAGCTGATCGAGACCGAGCGGGCCAACCGGACCGGACGACCCGCAGCCGGTGACACCAGTACTTCGGACGGCCGTGGCCAGGAGGCCGGGTCCTCGGACCCGCCGAGGCCACCGCACGACCGCCCGGGGCGTTCCTAGCGGAACGCTGACCTCGCCGCGACCCTCCACAGTGTGCGCGGCGGGACTGGGCGCGACGCGCCCGCCAGAGAACAGAAGTTGAGCGAGAACCGCCCGGAAGGGCGGGCCTCATGATTCAAAGGGAGCAACCGGAATGGGTTCGGTTCGCGTAGCCATCGTGGGCGTCGGCAACTGTGCCGCGTCGCTGGTTCAGGGTGTCGAGTACTACAAGGACGCCGACCCCGCCGGCAAGGTCCCCGGGCTGATGCACGTGCAGTTCGGCGACTACCACGTCCGTGACGTCGAGTTCGTCGCCGCGTTCGACGTCGACGCCAAGAAGGTCGGCTTCGACCTCGCCGACGCCATCGGCGCCAGCGAGAACAACACCATCAAGATCTGCGACGTGCCGCCGACCGGCGTCACCGTCCAGCGCGGTCACACCCTCGACGGTCTCGGCAAGTACTACCTCGAGACCATCGAGCAGTCGGACGAGGCCCCGGTCGACGTCGTGCAGGTCCTGAAGGACCGCCAGGTCGACGTCCTGGTCTGCTACCTGCCGGTCGGTTCCGAGCAGGCGGCCAAGTTCTACGCCCAGTGCGCCATCGACGCCAAGGTCGGCTTCGTCAACGCCCTCCCGGTGTTCATCGCCGGCACCAAGGAGTGGGCGGACAAGTTCACCGAGGCCGGCGTGCCGATCGTCGGCGACGACATCAAGTCGCAGGTCGGCGCGACCATCACGCACCGCGTGATGGCGAAGCTCTTCGAGGACCGCGGTGTCCTGCTGGAGCGCACCATGCAGCTGAACGTCGGCGGCAACATGGACTTCAAGAACATGCTCGAGCGGGACCGCCTCGAGTCCAAGAAGATCTCGAAGACCCAGGCCGTCACCTCCCAGGTCCGCGACCGCGAGCTGGGTGCGAAGAACGTGCACATCGGCCCGTCGGACTACGTCGCGTGGCTCGACGACCGCAAGTGGGCGTACGTCCGCCTCGAGGGCCGCGCCTTCGGCGACGTCCCGCTGAACCTCGAGTACAAGCTCGAGGTCTGGGACTCGCCGAACTCGGCCGGTGTCATCATCGACGCCGTCCGCGCCGCGAAGATCGCGCTGGACCGGGGCATCGGTGGCCCGATCCTGTCGGCGTCCTCGTACTTCATGAAGTCCCCGCCGGTGCAGTACTTCGACGACGAGGCCCGCGACAACGTGGAGAAGTTCATCCGCGGCGAGGTCGAGCGCTGAAGCCTCTGAGCTGACGCACTGTGGGGCCCTGACCACCGGTCAGGGCCCCACAGCCCTTTCCGCGATGCCCCGCCGCTCCGGTCGGGCCATGTTTCACGTGAAACAACGGCGCCGGACGTGGCACCCTTGGCGAGTGGCTCAGACGGGGAACGGCGGCAACTCACTCACCGGCCTGCTCCGGGCTGCCGATTTCCGGCGACTGCTCACGGCCCGGGTGCTCTCCCAGCTCTCCGACGGGGTGTTCCAGGTCTCGCTGGCCTCGTACGTGATCTTCTCGCCCGAACGGCAGTCCAGCCCGGCCGACATCGCCTCGCTGCTGGTGGTGCTGCTGCTGCCGTTCTCGGTGATCGGCCCGTTCGCCGGGGTGCTGCTCGACCGCTGGCGCCGCCGGCAGGTGCTCTACCTCGGCAACCTGGCCCGGTGCGGGCTCGGCCTGGTGACCGGCGCCCTGCTGCTGGCCCGGGTGCCGGACTGGCTCTTCCTCGGCGCCGCCCTGCTGGTCACCGCGCTCAACCGGTTCATCCTGGCCGGCCTCTCCGCCGCCCTCCCCCGGGTGGTCGACCGACCGGACCAGCTGGTCACCGCCAACGCCCTCTCCCCCACCCTCGGCACGGTCGCCGCGGCCTGCGGCGGCGGCCTCGGCTTCGTGGTCCACCTGATCCTGCCGCCGGGGCCCCACGCCGACGCGCTGCTGGTCACCATCGCTGCACTGCTCTACCTCAGCGCCGCCCTGACCGCCCTCCGGATGGCCCCGGACCTGCTCGGCCCGGACCACCACCCCGACCGGCCGCCACTGCGCCGCGCCCTGGCCCTGGCCGGACGTGAACTCGGCAACGGCATAAGGCACTTGGTCTGGGACTGCCGCCCGGCCGCGCATGCGCTGGCCGCCATCACCGCCGCCCGGTTCTGCTACGGGATCCTGGTGGTCGTGGTGCTGATGCTCTCCCGGTACACCTTCAACGACCCCGCCGACAGCGCAGCCGGCCTCACCACCCTCGGCCAGGCGGTCGCCGTCTCCGCCGTCGGCTTCTTCCTCGCCGCCGTGATCAGCCCCTGGTGCACCCGCCGCCTCGGCCTCTCCGGCTGGCTCACCACCTGCGCCGCCAGTGCGGCGGTCTTCGTCCCCGCCCTCGGCCTGACCTTCTCCTTCGCCCCCAGCATGGCCGCCGCCCTGCTGCTCGGCCTGGTCACCCAGAGCATCAAGATCTGCGCCGACACCGTCGTCCAGGAGTCCGTCGAGGACGCCTTCCGCGGCCGGATCTTCGCCATCTACGACGTCCTCTTCAACCTCGCCTTCGTCGGCGCCGCCCTCGTCACCGCCCTCGTCCTCCCCCTCGACGGCCGCTCCGTCCCGCTGATGCTCGGCGTCGCCCTGGTCTACGCCGCCACCGCCGCCCTCTACGCCCGCGCCGCCCGCCGCTCCCCCGTCGTCCTGGCCTGACGCCCCTCGTCGATCGCCCCTCGAACGGCCGGGGGTGGGTACTTCCATTACCCACCCCCGGCTCCCTCAACGGGGCGGGGCTAGACCAGCTCGTCCAGCTCCTCCGCCGACGCCCCCTCGTCGATCGCCCGCAGCAGCCTGAGCCGCCGCCGTGCGGTCGCCTTCTCCTCGTCGTCCAGCACCACCCGCTCCAGCCGGTCGACCCGGTCCGCGACCGCGTCGAGCTTCCGGCTGTTCCGGCCGACCTCCAGCGCCAGCGCGTTCAGCAGCGGCACCACGCTGGTCCCGACCACCGCCCGCACCGCGCGCTCGGCCACCCCGGCGACGGCGGCGTCCACCGACCCCTCGGGGTAGCCGAACCGATTGTCCACAACCCCGTCCCCAGGGTTGTCCACAGCCCGCTGCCGGGACTGCTGCTCCAGGTCGAGCAGGTAGCACCGCACCTGACGTGCGGTTTCGCTGTCCCGCAGCAGCATCGCCACGTTCAGCACCGTCTGCCAGCCGAACAGCGCGAGCGACCTCGCCCGCGACTGGATCCCACTGAGTTGCTTGAAGCAACCCAGTTCGTCGCCGGTCAGCACCTGGTAGCCGTTGCCGATCAGCTCCTGCCGGTGGTCGTGGACCACCGCCTTGATCACCGTCTCCCCCACCTCGAAGTACCGCGCCACCGCGTCGGTGGTGACGTGCACCCCGTCCGGCAGGAAGGCCAGCGCCTTCACCCGGTCGAGCACCTCGACCCGCGCCGCCACGGTCGCCCGCATCGTCGGGGACTCCAACAGAACCTCGTCCACAGCCATCGCTGCGTCCTCTCGCTCCGGAGGGGGAAGGCCCCCTCTCGGATCACCCAACATGACGACTCATCAGCAAGTAACACCTAGCTACTCCGACCACTCAATCGTGCGGATTCGCTAAAGCGACACATGTTCACGCGATCTTGCAATCAGATAATTCGGGCAGACGAATCACGGCCGGACGGCCGTTCCGCCTCCCCGGCAGGCCCCGTCCGGCGCTCCGCCCGTCGACCCCGCGGAGCGCCGGAAACCGCTGAGGGGGCGTCCGAAGGAATACCGGACGCCCCCTCAGCTCGTGCTGCTACTGCTGCTCGGCCCACCACTCGCGCAGGGCCGCCTCCGCCACGTCGGGCGCCATCGGCCCGTGCTCCAGGCGGAGTTCGAGCAGGTGCTTGTAGGCCTGGCCGACCTGCGGGCCCGGCTTGAGGCCGAGCAGCTGCATGATCTGGTTGCCGTCCAGCGCCGGGCGGATGGAGTCCAGCTCCTCCTGCTCCTTGAGCTCGGCGATCCGGGTCTCCAGGGAGTCGTACGTCCGGGAGAGGGCGGCGGCCTTCTTCCGGTTGCGGGTGGTGCAGTCGGAGCGGGTCAGCTTGTGCAGCCGCTCCAGCAGCGGGCCGGCGTCGGTGACGTAGCGCCGGACGGCCGAGTCGGTCCACTCGCCGCCGCCGTAGCCGTGGAAGCGCAGGTGGAGCTCGACCAGGGTGGCGACCTCGTCCATCAGGTCCTTGGAGTACTTGAGCTCGCGCATCCGCTTGCGGGTCATCTTCGCGCCGACCACCTCGTGGTGGTGGAACGACACCCGGCCGTCGGACTCGAACCGCCGGGTCCGCGGCTTGCCGATGTCGTGCAGCAGCGCGGCCAGCCGCAGCACCAGGTCGGGCCCGTCCTGCTCCAGTGCGATGGCCTGCTCCAGCACGGTGAGCGAGTGCTCGTAGACGTCCTTGTGCCGGTGGTGCTCGTCGCTCTCCAGGCGCAGCGCGGGGAGTTCGGGCAGCACGTGGTCGGCCAGGCCGGTGTCGACCAGCAGCCGCAGGCCCTTCACCGGGTGCTCGGCCAGCAGCAGCTTGTTGAGCTCGGCCTGGACCCGCTCGGCCGAGACGATGGTGATCCGCTCGGCCATCGCGGTCATCGCGGCGACCACCTCGGGGGCCGGCTCGAAGTCCAGCTGGGCGGCGAACCTGGCGGCCCGCATCATCCGCAGCGGGTCGTCGGAGAAGGACTCCTCGGGCGTGGCGGGGGTGCGCAGCACCCGGGCCTCCAGGTCGTCCAGCCCGTGGTGCGGGTCGACGAAGCCGCGCCCCGGCAGGTCGACGGCCATCGCGTTGACGGTGAAGTCCCGCCGGACCAGGTCCTGTTCGATGCTCTCGCCGTAGGTCACCTCGGGCTTGCGCGAGGTGCGGTCGTACGCCTCGCTCCGGTAGGTGGTGATCTCGATCAGGAACGAGCCGTCCCCGGTGTCCTTGCGGGCGCCGACGGTGCCGAAGGCGATGCCGACGTCCCAGACCGCGTCCGCCCAGCCCTTGACCAGCTTGAGCACCTGCTCGGGGCGGGCGTCGGTGGTGAAGTCGAGGTCGTTGCCGAGCCGGCCGAGCAGCGCGTCCCGGACCGAGCCGCCGACCAGGGCCAGCCGGTACCCGGCGGCCTGGAACCGCCCCGCGATCTCGTCCGCCACCGGGGACACCCGGAGCAGCTCTTGCAGGCCGAGGGCCTGCGCCTCGCTCAGCCCGGGGGCGGCGGCGCGGGCATCGGGGCTGGACGGACTGGCGCTGGACTCATTGACAGTGGACACGGCTCACAAGGGTACGTGCCCTCCCTCCCCTGCCGCCGCCACCTTTTCCCCAGCCTCTCCACCCGTCAGCCCCCGGCCCGCAACACCACCGCGCCACCGGCCTCGTTACCATGCCGGTGGAGAGATCCCGGCCCGGGCCTTCGGCTGCCGCTGCGGTGTCCTCCCTCCAGCCCCGAATCAGTTCCAACTCGATCCAGAACGGCGAGGTCGAAGCGCGTGGTTGAGCCGGTACGGCAGTCGGACCCGCACACGCCGGCCCGGATCCGATCGGGCCGGACGGCCAGACGGCTGGCCGGCCTGGTGGCCCTCGGCGCGGTCCTGCTCGGCGGCATGCCCGCCGCTTCGGCCGCATCCCCCGGCTTCCCCGCCGCCTCCCCCGCCTACCCGGCCACCGTGGCGATCGACTCGGTCGTGCCCATGGTGGCGGTCCCGGGGGGCACGGTCACGGTCACCGGAGTGGTCACCAACACCGGCCGCGGCGAGCTCAAGGACGTGAGCGCCGGCATCCGGCAGCCGTCCGGCGGCCGGCCGCTGTCCACGCGCAGCAGCCTGGACCAGGTCGCCCGCCGCGGTGACCCCGCCAGTGCGGACGGCACCTCGATCGGCTCCAGCCGCAAGGGCGTGGGCAACCTGGCGGCCGGCCAGAGCAGCCCGTTCACCGTCCAGGTGCCGGTCGCCGACCTCAAGCTGGGCAAGAGCGGGGCGTACGAGCTGGCGGTGGACGTGGCCGGCGGCACCCCCGACGACGACTCGTCGCAGACCCTCGGCATCGCCCGGACCTTCCTCCCGTACCGGAACGAGGCGATCGGGCACCCGACCCAGCTCGCCGTGGTCTGGCCGATCACCCACACCCCCGAGCTGGTCGCCCAGACCCTGCAGGACAACGACCGGGTGCCGGTGCTGCGGGACGACAGCCTGGCCACCGAGCTGGCCACCGGCGGGCGGCTCAACCAGCTGGTGCAGACCGGCCGCGAGGTGCCCGGGCTGACCTGGGTGATCGACCCCGACCTGCTGGACACCGTGTTCGCGATGACCAAGCCGTACCGGGTCCAGAAGCCGGGCACGTCCGGGGAGCCCGCGAAGGAGAGCAACACCGTCGCGGGCACCGGCGGCGACGCCGCGACGGAGTGGCTCAAGCAGCTCAAGACCGCGGTGACCGGCGCCGGCAGCCAGGTGGTCGCGCTGCCGTACGCCGACCCCGACCTGGCCTCGATCGCGCACAACGGCGCCGGTCTGGAGGGGATGGCGGCCGCGCTCCGCAAGGCCGGGACGGCCGGGGAGGTGACGGCGGAGGGACGGCTGTCGACCGATGCCCGCTCCGACGTCGCCTGGCCGTACCAGGGCTTCCTGGACCAGCAGATCGCCGCGACCGCCCGGGCGGCGGGCGAGAACCTGGTGCTGACCAGCAGCGCGAGCCTGCCGGACAACTCGCTGAACTACACCCCGAACGCGGCCCGCCCGATCGGCAACGGCCAGACCGCCGTGGTCGGCGACGCCATCCTCTCCGACCTGTTCCAGGCCGACCTCGGCTCCCCGCAGGCCCGGACCGCGGCGGTGCAGCGCTTCCTGGGCGAGAGCCTGGCGATCAACCGTCAGCTCCCGGACACGCCCCGCACCCTGATGGTGCTGCCGCCCCGGGCGCTGAGCGCCGCCTCCGCCACCGCGCTGGCCGAGGCGGTCAACCTCGCGCAGCAGGGCGGCTGGGTCAAGCTGGTGAACCTCCAGACGGTGGTCTCGGCCGCCGCCGACCCGGAGGCCAACACCTCCGTCCCCGGCCCCGGCGACTACCCGCAGCGGCTGCGCGCGGGTGAGCTGTCCGCCGAGTCGCTCGGCCAGGTGATGGCCATTCAGAGCAAGCTGGACCAGCTGCTGTCCATCCTCACCCAGCCGCAGCGGGTGCGCGGCCCGTTCAGCGCCGCGATGGTCCGCTCGATGTCCACCGGGTGGCGGGACCAGGAGCCGGCGGGCGTCACCTACCGGACCGGGGTGCAGGACTACCTGGGCAGCCTGATCGGTGCGGTCAAGCTCCCCGCCAAGAGCGTGGTCACCCTGGCAGGTGACAGCGGCACCGTGCTGGTCAGCGTGAAGAACGACCTCAACCAGGCGGTCGGCAACCTCCGGTTGGAGCTCGTCTCCAGCCAGCCGAACCGCCTCAACGTGGCCGGCCGGCAGGAAGTGGTGCTGGAGGCCGTCACCAGCCAGACACTGAAGTTCTCCGCCCGGGCCCAGAACAACGGCCCGGTGGCGATGACCGCACAGCTGCGGACCAGCAACGGCCAGCAGTACGGCGCCCCGGTGGTCTTCACGGTCGAGGTCACCTCGGTCACCTCCGGCGTGCTGTACGTCATCGGCGGCGGCGTGGTGCTGATCCTGCTGGCCGCCGTCCGCTTCACCTTCCAGCGGCGCAAGCAGGCCGCCGAGCCGGCGGAGCAGCCGGACGGGGAGCCGGGCGGGCCGGAAGGCGCGGAGCAGGAGTCCGGCGCAGCTGCCGCGGAACACGCCCCCGGTGATGAGAAGGTGGGGCACTGAGCCGCCCTCCCCGGGCGACCGTAGCCGAGCAGCGATGAGGTGGCATGAGCGGGCCGCGCGAGGAGCGAGCACAGGGTCGTGAGCAGGGTCGCGCCACCACCGGCCCGGACGGTGCGGCCGAGCAGCCCGCCGACTGGTACCTGGCGGACACCTACGCCCAGGACCCGTACGCCGCCGACCCGTACCCGACCGGGGCCGGGAAGGACCCGTACGGGCTGCGCGCGGCCCCGGCGGTGCCGCAGCAGCAGCCCGCCCAGGACGACCCGCAGACCCTGCACCTGCGGCCACCGCAGCCGGAGGCGCCGGCCGGGCCCGAGCCGGGCCTGACCGCCCCCGTCCCGCGCTGGCCGGCCGTGGCCGCCGCCGCCTCCGACGCACCGTCAGGGGGCGCCGCGGCCGCCGAGACGGTCCGCGAGGAAAGCCGGTGGAACACCGAGACCACCGAGTACGTCGGGGTGGACGCCCTGATGGCGGAGGCCGGGGAGCCCCGCCCGTTCGTCCCGCCGATCGAGTTCGACCCGCCGCTCTCCGAGGCGGAGACGGCCGGCCCCGAGCTCCCGTCCGGCCCGGCCGACGCCGCGCCGGTGGCAGCGGCTGCAGCGACCGCGGCAGCCACGGCGGAGCGGACGGCCGGAGCGGGCAAGGTCTCCAGCCTGGTCAACTCCAGCGCCATCATGGCCGCCGGCACCCTGGTCTCCCGGGGCACCGGCTTCCTGCGCACCATGGTGATCGCCGCCGCGATCGGCGTCGGCACCATGGGCGACTCGTACAACGCCGCCAACACGCTGCCCACCCTCCTGTACATCCTGATCGGCGGCGGCGCGCTGAACGCGGTGTTCGTGCCCCAGCTGGTCCGCGCGATGAAGCAGGACGAGGACGGCGGCACCGCCTACGCCAACCGGCTGCTGACCCTGGTGATGGTCGGCTTGGCCGGGGTGACCTTCCTGGCCGTGCTGGGCGCCCCGCTGCTGGTCCAGCTGATCTCGCACTCGCTGATGCGGGACCCGGCAAGCGCCGACACCACGGTGGCGCTGGCCCGGTACTGCCTGCCGACCATCTTCTTCATGGGCATCCATGTGGTGATGGGTCAGATCCTGAACGCCCGAGGCCGGTTCGGCGCGATGATGTGGACACCGGTCCTCAACAACGTCGTGGTGATCTCCACCTTCGGGATGTACCTCTGGGTCTTCGGCACCTTCCAGCGCACCGAGGTCACCCCCGCCACCATCTCCCCCGAGGGCATCCGGCTGCTCGGCCTGGGCACCCTGATCGGCCTGGCCCTGCAGGCGCTCGCGATGATCCCCTACCTGCGGGCGGCCGAGTTCCGGTTCCGGCCCCGGTTCGACTGGCGCGGCCACGGCCTCGGCAAGGCCGCCCGGCTGGCCAAGTGGACCTTCCTGTTCGTGCTCGCCAACCAGGCCGGCTTCCTGGTGATCACCCAGCTGGCCACCGCCGCCGGCGCGGCCGCGGAGAAGACCGGCCACCTCGGTGTCGGCCTGGCCGCCTACTCCAACGCCCTGCTGATCTGGCAGCTCCCGATGGCCGTGATCACCGTCTCGGTGATGAGCGCGGTGCTCCCCCGGCTCTCCCGCTCGGCCGCCGACGGCGACGCCGGGGCGGTCCGCGACGACCTCTCGTACGGGCTGCGCACCTCGGCGGTGGCGATCGTGCCCGCCGCCTTCGTCTTCCTCTCCCTCGGCCCGGTGATCGGCAGCGCGATCTACGGCCTGGGCAACGGCGGCGCGGTCGCCCACAGCACCACCGCGGTCGGCTACATGCTCTCCGCCTTCGCTCTCGGGCTGATCCCGTACTCGGTCCAGTACGTGCTGCTGCGCGGCTTCTACGCCTACGAGGACACCCGGACGCCGTTCTCCAACACCCTCTGGGTGGCGCTCTGCCAGGCCGCCACCGCGGTGTTCTGCTGGTTCGTGCTGCCGGCCCAGTGGGCGGTCACCGGGATGGCCCTGGGCTACGGCCTCTCCTACGCGGTCGGCGTCGCGGTGGCGGTGCCCAAGCTCAAGGCGAAGGTCGGCGGGCTGGACACCGGCCGGATCGCCAAGACCTACGTCCGGCTGGCGATCGCCTCGCTGCCCGCCGCCGTGCTCGGCCTCGGGGTCAGTCTGCTGCTGAACGACCTGCTCACCGGCCTGATCGGGGACTGGGCCGGTGCCGTGGTCACCGTGCTGGTCGCGGGCGGACTGCAGCTGGCGGTGTTCACCCTGGTCGCCCGCCGGATGCGGATCGAGGAGCTGAACGCGATGATCGGTATGGTGCGCAGCCGACTCGGCCGCTGACCGGGCGTCAGCCCGTATCTTCCGCTCCCTCAGACCGACTGCCGGTCACCGGAGTCGGGCCGGGGCCGTCCCGGCCGGAACGCAACCGGAACGCAACCGGCGGGCCCGCCCAGCGGTCGTAACAGGGGAGGAAGAGTGGGCACAATTGTCCTGGCACACCGCCGTCCCCAGGGGCCGGGGGGACGGCCGGTTTTCCAGGGCCCGGGGCGACACAAGGGGAGGCAGGACAACGGTGGCTGATGGCACCAAGGAGGTTGTCGGCACGTCCGTGGCGGACGACGAGGCGGCACCGGCCGGCGCGGCCGGGGACACCCCGGCCGAGGGACCGGCGGCGGAGAGCCCCGCCGAGGCCACCGCCCCGCTGTCGGCCGCCGAGATCGCCGCCGAACTCACCAGCCGGAAGGCCGCCCCCGCCGCCGCGGAGCCCGCGGAGCCCGCGGAGCCCGCGGCGGACCCCGCCGACGAGGCCGCCGACCCCGAGCCGGCCGAGGAGGCACCGGACCAGGACGCACCGGCCGGGGACCCGCCCGTCGAGGACGAGGACTTCGACCCGGCCGCCACCCTGGACCAGCCGACCGGCGAACTCCCGCTGCTCCGCCCCGCACCCGACCGGCACAGCGGCGACCGGATCGCCGACCGCTACCGGCTCGAGGAGTGCATCACCCAGTCCGAGTTCTTCAGCAGCTGGCGCGCGGTGGACGAGAAGCTTCGCCGCGCGGTCGGCGTGCACCTGCTCGCCGCCGGGCACCAGCGCGCCCGCGGGGTGCTGGCGGCCGCCAAGTCCGCCGCCCTGCTCGGCGACCCGCGGTTCGTCCAGGTCCTCGACGCGGTCCAGGAGGGCGACCACGTCTACGTCATCCGGGAGTGGCTGCCCGGCGCCGCCGACCTGGCCCAACTGCTCGCCGACGGACCGCTGGAGCCGTACGACGCGTACCAGATGGCCCGTCAGGTCACCGAGGCGATCGCCGCCGCCCACCGGCGCGGCCAGGCCCACCTGCGGCTCACCCCGAGGTGCGTGCTGCGCACCGAGAGCGGGCAGTACCGGATCAACGGCATCGCGGTCGACGCGGCCCTGCGCGGGCTGCCGGACGACGACGCCGCGCTCACCGACACCCGCGCGATCGGCGCCCTGCTGTACGCCGCGCTGACCCACCGCTGGCCCTTCCCCGAGGACCGGTACGACCTGCAGGGGCTGCCCAAGAACCTCGGCTGCGTACCGCCGGACCAGGTCAGGGCGGGCGTGCACAAGGGCCTGTCGGAGATCGCCGCCCGGGCGCTGTGCGAGCACCCGCCGCACCACCAGGACCCGATCACCACGCCGGAGGACCTGGCCAAGGCGCTGGCCCTGATGCCGAAGATCCGCCAGCCCGAGCTGCCGCCGCCGACCTTCGCCCCGCCGCCGCCCCGCCCGCAGCCGCAGCACCCCGCCCGCCCGCAGCAGACCGGGCCGGCCGCGGAGCCGCCCACGTTGGTGACCACCGGGCCCCGTCGGCCCGGGCCGAGCCGCCCCCGGCTGCGCCGCCTGGTCCGGGTGACCGCCTCGGTGGTCGCGCTGGCGGCCATCGGCGTCGCCTCCTGGCAGCTGGTCAGCATCCTCAACAAGCAGACCGACAAGGGCGTCGACGGCCACCAGCCGACCCCGAGCGAGAGCAGCACCGCCACCCCGGCCGCGCCTCCCGGCAAGGCCGTCCCGATCGCCGGGGCGCTGTCCTTCAACGCCCTGGGCGACCAGCCGGAGCACAAGGACGAGACCCAGCTGGCCTACGACGGCAACCCCGCCACCAGCTGGCAGACCGCCGGCTACTACCAGGACCTCGGCGGCGCCTACAAGGCCGGCACCGGCCTGCTGGTCGACCTCGGCTCGGTGCAGCAGGTCGGCTCGGTCCAGGTCCAGCTGGTGGGCAGCACCAAGATCGAGCTCCGGGCCGCCCCGGAGGGCACCACCGCCGCCCCCGCGGTCAGCAAGGCGGGCCTGGACTCGTTCGGCTCGGCCGTCGCGGCCGAGACCGGCAGCACGGTCGAGCTGAAGCCCGGGAAGCCACTGAGCACCCGTTACCTCTTGCTCTGGCTGACCGGTGTCCCCAAGGATGTCTCCGACGAGCAGTACCGCGGCAAGATCGCCGAGGTGAAGGTCACCGGCTGACCGGGAGGGGGTGGCGATGACCGAGCAGATCCCGGACGCCACCCTGCTGGCCCGGCACGCCGCCGGGGACCCGGACGCCTTCGGCGTCCTGGTGCACCGGCACCGGGACCGCCTCTGGGCGGTCGCCCTGCGCACCCTGGGCGACCGCGAGGAGGCCGCCGACGCCCTCCAGGACGCCCTGGTGTCCGCCTTCCGGGCCGCCCACACCTTCCAGGGCCGCTCGGCCGTCACCACCTGGCTGCACCGGATCGTGGTCAACGCCTGCCTGGACCAGGCCCGTCGCGCCGCCAGCCGCCCCGCCACCCCGCTCGACCCGGAGCAGCACCGGCTGGACGCCCTGCTCGGCAGTGCCGAGGCGACCGAGACGCTGGTGGTCCGGGCCGAGCTCCGGCGCGAGGTGGGCGCCGCACTGGCCGCCCTGCCGGTGGAGCAGCGGGCCGCCCTGGTGCTGGTCGACATGCAGGGCTACGGCGTCGCCGAGGCGGCCGAGATGCTCTGCGTGCCGGTCGGCACCGTGAAGAGCCGCTGCGCCCGGGGACGGGCCAGGCTGCTGCCGCTGGTCCGGCACCTGCGCACCGTTTCACGTGAAACAGTGCCGGACGACCCCGGCCCGGCCGACGGTGTTTCACGTGAAACGGTGTCGGGGAACCAGGACGGCCCGGGTTCCGTCCCACCACCGCAACTCCCCGGCCAGGCCCTGAGAGGAGACGTGACACCACGATGACCCCCTCATGGCCCGAGACCGGCCACCCCGACATCGACCTGCTGGCCGACCTGGCCGAGGACCTCGCCGACCCGGCCGGGCTGCCGCTGCTGCAGGCGCACCTGGCCGACTGCGCGGAGTGCACCGACACCTTCACCGCACTGGCCGAGGTGCGCGAGCTGCTCGGCTCGGCCGGGGACGAGCTCCCGCCGCTGCCCGCCGACGTGGCCGACCGGATCGACGCCGCCCTGGCGGCCGAGGCGGCCGCCCCGGTCACCCCCGCCGCCGCGCCGACCACCCCCGTGCCGCTGACCCGCCGTCAGGACGGGCGCACCCACCGGGCCCGCCGCCGGGCCCGGGCCCTGCTGGCGGCCGCAGCCTGCCTCGCCGTGCTCGGCCTGGGCGGCACCCTGCTGGCCCAGCAGCACGGCGCCACCGGCGTGGCCGACACCGCGGCCGCCGGAAAGGCCGCTCAGGCCAGCCCGGCCGGCACCGGGGAGACCGCTCCCGGGGGTACCGGCACCGTCTTCACCGAGGCTGCACTGGCCGGGCAGATCCAGCAGGTGGTGCAGCGCTCCCCCGCTACGGCGTCCGGCCAGTCCTCCCCGACCGCCCCGCCGTCGAAGGAGCCCCCGCTGCTCGGCCCCGGCACCGGGAGCGAGGAGAACTCCGCTCCCCCGCGCAGCTCGCCCTGCCCGGCCGTCGGCACCGGCACACCGGTCGCCACCGCCCCCGGCAGCTTCGGCCCGGACCGGGTCACCGCGCTGGTCTTCCCGCTCGGCCAGGACCGGCTGGACGTCTACCTGGTCACCGCCGACTGCCGGGTGCTGCTGCACCGCACCGTCCCCAACGGCTGACCCGGGCCGCCGCGGACCGGTCCGGGCGTCCCACCGGAGCGCCCACTCTGCGGGCGCCTGCTGCACGTGCCCCTGGGAATGAGCGACACTGGTGAATCGTTGTCCCGGGCGGCGGAGCAGGACCGCCCTCCCCGCAAACGCGGGTCGCGATGCGAACCAGGAGATGCAGTGAGCGACGTCCGTAACGTGATCATCATCGGCTCAGGCCCGGCCGGCTACACCGCTGCCCTCTACACCGCCCGAGCCTCCCTCAAGCCACTGGTCTTCGAGGGTGCCGTCACCGCCGGTGGCGCGCTGATGAACACCACCGAGGTCGAGAACTTCCCCGGCTTCCGCGACGGCATCATGGGCCCCGAGCTGATGGACAACATGCGCGGCCAGGCGGAGCGCTTCGGCGCCGAGTTGGTCCCGGACGACATCGTCTCGGTCGACCTCACCGGTGACATCAAGACCGTCACCGACTCCGAGGGCACCGTGCACCGGGCCCGCGCCGTGATCGTCACCACCGGCTCCCAGCACCGCAAGCTCGACCTGCCGAACGAGGACCGGCTCTCCGGCCGCGGCGTCTCCTGGTGCGCGACCTGCGACGGCTTCTTCTTCCGGGACCAGGACATCGCGGTGGTCGGCGGCGGTGACACCGCACTGGAGGAGGCGACCTTCCTCTCCCGCTTCGCCAAGTCCGTCACGATCATCCACCGCCGGGACAGCCTGCGCGCCTCCAAGGCGATGCAGGAGCGGGCCTTCGCCGACCCGAAGATCGGCTTCGCCTGGGACAGCGCCGTCGAGGCGATCCACGGCGACCCGAAGCTGACCGGCGTCACCCTGCGGGACACCACCACCGGCGAGACCCGCGAGCTGCCGGTCACCGGCCTGTTCATCGCGATCGGCCACGACCCGCGCACCGAGCTGTTCAAGGGCCAGCTGGAGCTGGACGCCGAGGGCTACCTCAAGGTCGAGGCCCCCTCCACCCGCACCAGCATCCCCGGCGTCTTCGGCGCCGGCGACGTGGTCGACCACACCTACCGCCAGGCGATCACCGCCTCCGGCACCGGCTGCTCCGCCGCCCTGGACGCGGAGCGCTACCTGGCCGCGCTGGACGACCTGGAGAGCCGGGCCGCGGCCGTCGCGGTCTGACCCTCCCGCTGCACCGCTCCTGCTCCACCGCTCACCGGTTTCACGTGAAACCGGTGAGCGCCGCAAGAAACAGAACGGCCCCCGCCGTTGTTCTTCTCAGCACCACCTCGTTCTGACCCTTAGGAGCTCCCGTGGCCGGCGCCACCATCACCGTGACCGACGCGACCTTCGACGCAGAGGTTCTCAAGAGCGACAAGCCCGTCCTGGTCGACTTCTGGGCCACCTGGTGCGGCCCGTGCCGTCAGGTCGCCCCGATCCTGGAGGAGATCGCGACCGAGCACAGCGACAAGCTGACCGTCGCCAAGCTCGACGTCGACGCCAACCAGGGCACTGCGGCCCAGTACGGCGTGATCTCCATCCCGACGCTGAACGTGTACCAGAACGGCGAGCTGGTGAAGAGCATCACCGGTGCCCGCCCGAAGGCCGCACTGCTGCGCGAGCTGGCCGAGTACATCTAGTCGTCACCCCCGACGCACGAGCGCACGAGAGCGGGCCCCCGGAGATCCGGGGGCCCGCTCTCGTGCTGTCCGCCTGCTCCGCCTGCCGCTCCGACGGAACGGCGTCAGAACGGCCGCAGCGCCGGCTCCTTCCGCGGCCCGCCCCTGGCCCCGCCGAGCAGCCGCTCCAGGGCCACCTCCACGTCGCCCTTCCAGGACAGCGTGGTGCGCGCCTCCAGCCGCAGCCGGGGGTACCGGTGGTGCGGCCGCACCGTCTTGAAGCCGACCGCCCGCAGATGGTCCGCCGGGAGCAGGCAGCTGGGAACCTCCCGGCCCGCCGCGCCGAACGCCTCGATCGCCTTGAAGCCCCGGGCGACCACGTCCTTCACCACCGTCTGCACCAGCACCCGGCCGATCCCCTGCCGCTGGTACCCGGGCAGCACCCGGCTCACCATCAGCTGCACCGCGTCCGGTGAGACCGGACTGGTCGGGAAGGCCGAGGAGCGCGGCACGTACGCGGGCGGTGCGTAGAGCACGTAGCCCACCGGCAGGTCGTCGACGTACACCACCCGGCCGCAGGAGCCCCACTCCAGCAGCACCGCGGAGATCCACCCCTCCTTCTCCAGTTCCGGCTTGCCGTTCTCCTCGGCCGCCCTGGCACTCACCGGATCCAGCTCCCAGAAGACGCAGGACCGGCAGGGCAGCGGGAGATCCGCCAGGTTGTCCAAGGTCAGCGGAGCGATCCTGCGCCCCATGACTCATCCCTCCTCCGCGGCCCCCCGACGGACCGTCACCACGAGCCGCTCCTCCCCGGAACAGCTTCTCCCCGAACGGCAATGGGTGCATGTTTCACGTGAAACATGCACCCATCGGAACGACCCGCGACTCAGCTCCCGGACAGCCGGAGTCCTTCGTCACCGGGCGCCAGGCTGTCCAGAATCCGGTTCAGGTCCTCGACCGAGGCGAACTCCAGCACCACCTTGCCCTTGCCGAGCTTCCCGTTGCGCTGCGAGACCTCCACCTTGACCCGGGTCTCGAACCGGTCCGAGAGCCGGGTGGAGAGCTCGTTGAAGGCCGGCGACAGCAGCCGTCCCGCCTTCGGTCCGGCCGCCCGCTGCGGCTTCTCGTCCCGGTCCATCACCGCGACCACCTCCTCGGTGGTCCGCACCGAGAGCCCCTCCGCGATGATCCGCCGGGCCAGCTGGTCCTGCCGCTCGGCGTCCGGCACCCCGAGCAGCGCCCGGGCGTGACCCGCCGTCAGCACCCCGGCGGCCACCCGGCGCTGGACGGTCGGCGAGAGCTTCAGCAGCCGCAGGGTGTTGGAGACGTGCGAGCGCGAGCGGCCGATCCGGTCGGCCAGCTCGTCGTGGGTGCAGGAGAAGTCCTGCAGCAGCTGGTCGTAGGCGGCCGCCTCCTCCAGCGGGTTGAGCTCGGCCCGGTGCAGGTTCTCCAGCAGCGCGTCCAGCAGCAGCTTGTCGTCGTCGGTGGCCCGGACGATCGCCGGGATGAGGTCGAGACCGGCCTCCCGGGACGCCCGCCAGCGCCGCTCGCCCATGATCAGCTCGAACCGGTCCGCACCGGTCTGGCGGACCACCACCGGCTGGAGCAGGCCCACCTCCTTGATCGAGGCAACCAGCTCGGCCAGCTTGTCCTGGTCGAACACCTCGCGCGGCTGGCGCGGGTTCGGCGTGATCGAGTCCAGCGGCAGCTCGGCGAACCGGGCCCCCTCCACCGGCGCGAGCGCCTCCTCCAGCACGCCCCGCCGGGGCAGACCCGACTGGTCCCGGGCCAGCTCGGCCGCGACCTTGGCCGCCACCGTGCCCCGGTCCGTCGGCAGCACCGGCACCGCGGCCGGGGAGACCGCACCGACCGTCTGCGCCGGAGCGGCCGTGGCCGTCCCGGTCGCCGACGTCGCCGCCGGAATCAGTGCCCCGAGCCCGCGTCCCAGGCCCCTGCGCCCACCACTCACCGGTTGTCCTCCATCGTGCTGCCGTGCTGTGCCATCGGGGCCGCGGCGCTGCGCTGCTGCCCCACCGAGGCGGGGGCGGGGATGCCGTCCGCCGCCAACCCCGCTGCCCGCAGGGCGAGTTCACGCCCCGCCTCCAGGTAGGAGAGCGCCCCGGTGGAACCCGGGTCGTAGGTCAGCACGGTCTGCCCGTAGCTCGGCGCCTCGGAGATCCGGACCGAGCGCGGGATGGCCGTGCTCAGCACCTGCTCGGCGAAGTGCGTCCTGACCTCCTCGGCCACCTGGGCGGCCAGCCTGGTCCGGGCGTCGTACATGGTGAGCAGGATGGTGGAGACGTGCAGCGTCGGGTTCAGGTGCGCGCGCACCAGCTCCACGTTGCGCAGCAGCTGGCCGAGGCCCTCCAGCGCGTAGTACTCGCACTGGATCGGGATCAGCACCTCCTGGCCGGCCACCATGGCGTTGACCGTCAGCAGCCCGAGCGAGGGCGGACAGTCGATCAGGATGTAGTCCAGCGGCTGCTCGTACGCGGCGATCGCCCGCTGCAGCCGGCTCTCCCGGGCCACCAGCGAGACCAGCTCGATCTCGGCGCCGGCCAGGTCGATGGTGGCGGGCACGCAGAACAGGCCCTCCACGTCCCGGACCGGCTGCACCACGTCGGCCAGCGGCTTGCCCTCGACCAGCACGTCGTAGATCGACGGCACCTCGGCGTGGTGGTCGATGCCGAGCGCGGTGGAGGCGTTCCCCTGGGGGTCGAGGTCGACCACCAGGACGCGCAGTCCGTGCATGGCCAGTGCGGCGGCCAGGTTGACGGTGGTGGTGGTCTTCCCCACCCCGCCCTTCTGGTTGGCCACCACGATCACCCGGGTCGAGGCGGGCCGGGGCAGGCCCTCACCCGCCCGTCCGGCAGCCGCCACCGCGGCCATGGCGGCCCGTGCGATGGGTGTGTCATCGACCTGGTCGATGGTCTCCGAGTCCTGCATGGGGGTCAGTGTTTCACGTGAAACCGGAGCGGCAACAGTCACCGCCCGGCTGCGGCCGAGGATTCCGGAAAGCAGGGAGCGACGTTTCACGTGAAACACGATGCCCGCATTGTCGGAAATCTGACGGTGCGACACTCCGACCGCCCCGGACGCACCGGAGCGGGCACCCGTCCGGGTACCCGCTCCGTCCTCCCACTGGACCACTCAGCCGCAGCTCAGGGGCACCGCTGCGGTCAGCGCCGCCGCCGCCCGGCCGCCCGGCCCGCCTCGGCGGGCTTGGTGCCGCGGCCGGCCCGGGCCGCCTTGGCCCGCCTGGTCGCCGCCTTCACCCCGCCGGGGCTCTCCCCCACCTCCACCCGGATCACCCGGGTCGAGGTCTCCAGACTGCCCTCGCCGACGGCGAGCACGGACCACTTCACCGCGCCCAGCTTGGTCAGCGCCGACCGGGTGTCGGCCAGCTCCTGCTCGGCACTGTCGCCCTTGAGCGCCAGCATCTGCCCGTACGGCCGGAGCAGCGGGAGGCCCCAGCCCGCCAACCGGTCCAGCGGAGCCACCGCGCGGGCGGTCACGATGTCCACCGCGAGCTTGCCGATCATCTCCTCGGCCCGGCCGCGCAGCACGGTGACGTTCTCCAGCCCGAGCTCACGGACCACCTCCTCCAGGAAGGTGGTCCGGCGCAGCAGCGGCTCCAGCAGGGTCACCGAGACGTCCGGGCGGGCCAGCGCCACCGGGATGCCGGGCAGCCCGGCGCCCGAACCGACGTCGCAGAGCGAGGCGTCCGGCGGCAGCAGCTCGGCCAGCACCGCGCAGTTCAGCACGTGCCGGTCCCAGAGCCGGGGCACCTCCCGCGGACCGATCAGACCGCGCTGCACCCCCGCCGTGGCCAGCAGCTCGGTGTAGCGCACGGCCATCGGGTAGCGGTCCCCGAAGATCTCCCGGGCCACCGCCGGGGCCTCCGACGGGCCCTGCGGCCTGCCCTCCTCGGGGGTGCCCTCGGTCTCCACGCCGTCCGTGTCCATCTCTGCCTCTCCGCTCACCGTCTCGCCAGCCCACGCTCGCAACCACTGTGTCACGCAGGAGCCGTTTCACGTGAAACAGCGCACTCATGACGCTCACTCAGCCCGTTCGTCCGACGGGCCGGAGAGGACGACGACCCCGCACGCACGAGGCGGGCGGGGTCGTCGGACCGATCTGCTGCGGCGCGTCAGCGCGGCAGCACGACCACGCAGCGCTGGGGCTCCTCGCCCTCGGACTCACTGCTCAGGCCCGCCGCGGCCACCGCGTCGTGGACCACCTTGCGCTCGAACGGCGTCATCGGGCGGAGCTTGACCTGCTCGCCGGTGGACTTCGCCTGCTCGGCCGCCTTGGCGCCCAGCTCCGCCAGTTCCGCCCGCTTGCGCGCCCGGAACCCCGCGATGTCCAGCATGAGGCGGCTGCGCTCGCCGGTCTCCCGGTGCACGGCCAGCCGGGTCAACTCCTGCAGCGCCTCCAGCACCTCGCCGTCCTGGCCGACCAGCCGCTGCAGGGAGCGGTCGTTGCCCTCACCGACGATGGACACCAGGGCCCGGTCGCCCTCGACGTCCATGTCGATGTCGCCGTCCAGGTCCGCGATGTCGAGCAGACCCTCCAGGTAGTCGGCCGCGATGTCGCCCTCCTGCTCCAGGCGAGCGTCGAGGGTGTCGGCGGACGAGGTCTCGGCGGCGGCGGTGGTGCCTTCCGTCACTGGTGGACTCCTTCTGGAATGGGCCCTCGGGTGGGGCCGAGAACGAAGATCAGTGGCCGTTACGGCCGGGAACGGGGCCGGTCAGGACTTCTTCTTCGGCCGCTGGCCGCCCTGCGGCCCGCCCCGCTTCGGCTGCTGCCGCTGCCCGCTCCTGGCGGCGGCGGGCTTGGCCGCGGCCGGCTTCGCATCGGCCGGGCCGGACTTCGCCGGTTCCGCCTTCTCCAGGCTCGGCCCGGTCTCCTCGGCCTCGACCTCGGCCGTCGCCGACCCGGCCGCGCCCTGCTGGCGCTGGGACTTGGTCAGCTTCTTCGGCTGCTGCCGGCGGACCTGCACCGCCTCCTGGACCGCCTGCTCGGCGGACGCCGTCGAGCTCTTGCCGCCACCGGAGACCAGGGCCAGCAGACCGGCCTTCTTGATCGAACCGTCCGGGTTCAGCCGGCCGGCCTTCTTCAGCCGGGTCTGCCGCTCGTCCCAGGCCTTGCTGCCCGGCGTCGGGTTGTTGCGGATGACGATCAGCTGCTGGCCCATCGACCAGACGTTGGTGGTCAGCCAGTAGATCAGCACACCGACCGGGAAGTTGACGCCCATCACGGCGAACATGATCGGGAAGACGTACATCAGCATCTTCTGCTGCTGCATGAACGGCGTCTTGACCGTGAGGTCCATGTTCTTCGTCATCAGCTGGCGCTGGGTGATGAACTGCGACAGCGACATCAGGACGATCATGATGCCGGTGACGATCTGGACGTTCAGGTCGCTGCCCCAGAACTTCGCCGACAGCGGGGCACCGAAGATGTGCGCCTGCTGGGCACTGGCG
Organism: Kitasatospora sp. NPDC002040; assembly: GCF_040296785.1. Taxonomy (NCBI): domain Bacteria; kingdom Bacillati; phylum Actinomycetota; class Actinomycetes; order Kitasatosporales; family Streptomycetaceae; genus Kitasatospora; species Kitasatospora sp. NPDC002040. The sequence goes on from NZ_JBEOXV010000001.1 coordinate 42,784, forward strand.
AGCAGCGTGGGGTTGATGACGCCGATGGTCTTGTCGGCCGCGACCGAGGCGAGCACACCGTAGAGCGCGGTGAAGAACGGCGCCTGCACGAGGATGGGAAGGCAGCTGGAGAACGGGTTGGTACCCGCCTCCTTGTACAGCTTCATCATCTCTTCGGACTGGCGCTGCTTGTCGTTCTTGTAGCGCTCCTGGATGGCCTTCATCTTCGGCTGGATCGCCTGCATGGCCCGGGTCGCCTTGATCTGCTTCACGAAGAGCGGGATCAGGCAGATCCGGATCACGACCACCATCGAGGCGATGGCGAGACCCCAGGCCCAGCCGCCGTCCGGATCGAAGACGTGGCTGTACAGCGAGTGGAACTGGACGATGATCCAGGACACCGCTGTGTAGAGGGGGTTCAGGAACGAGAAGGTCACCGGTCAGGCTCCTTGGACATCGGGCTCGGCCACCGGCTCAGGCCCGGCGGTTCCACTCTTCGGGCTCAGCAGGTCGCGCAGCCGACGGTGCCAGACCGGGTGCTTGCGCGGCGGTACATGGTCGACCCCTCCGGGCGACCACGGATTGCAGCGCAGGATGCGCCAGGCGGTCAGTCCACTGCCCTTGATCGCGCCGTGGCTGCGTACCGCCTCGTACCCGTAGTGCGAACACGAGGGGTAGTAACGGCAGACCGGGCCGAGCAAGGGACTGATGGTCCACTGGTAGAGCCTGATCAGCCCCATCAGCAGGTACTTCATCGCCCTGCTCCCGTCGGCGCGCTGCCGGTCGGCTCGGACCGGAGCAGCCGTCGTAGCGCTGCGTCCAGGTCCTGCTCGAGTTCGAGGTACGTGGCCGCCCCTGCGGGGGGCAGTGCTCGCACCACGATCAGGCTACCTTCGGGCAGCCTGGACAGACGGTCACGGACCAGGTGGCGCAGACGACGCTTCACCAGATTGCGCACGACCGCCGGACCGACGGCCTTGCTCACGACGAAACCCGCACGCGCCGAAGGAAGCCCCTCGGCGACGTGCGGGCGGGAGTCGCTGTTCCGGTCGACCGGCCCCTGTGGCTGTCCGTCTCTGTTGAGATGGACGACCAGCAGGGGCCGACCGGCCCGGCGACCGCGTTTCACCGCGGTCGCGAAGTCCTGGCGCCGCCGCAGCCGATTCTCGGAGGGCAGCACTGCAGTCCCTTAGATGCGAATCAGGCGGAGATGTTGGTACGGCCCTTGGCGCGGCGGGTCGCCAGGATGGCGCGGCCGGCGCGGGTACGCATCCGCAGCCGGAAGCCGTGGGTCTTCGCGCGACGACGGTTGTTCGGCTGGAAGGTGCGCTTGCTCACTCGGGGGCTCCTGGGGTGAATCGTAGGATGACGGGGAATCGCTTGGCCGTCACCGTGCGTCCGCGTGATCTCCCCTGGATGGGAAATCCGGCCTCAACATCCCAGGTCGGCTGGGGGTTGAGGTAATCCACGGCGCCCGTGCTGCGCGCCTTATGGATGCGGGCGGACCCGCGGACATGCGGCAGCGGCCATCGACAACTCGACCTGGTTACGGTACGCGCGGCGAGGGCAAGGGGTCAAACCGGGTGCTTGTCACCGGTCCGCCGGAACCCCCCTCGGCAGCTGTCCGATCATGATAGAGGCCAAGTGCCGCAAGGCTGTCACCGACACCGCCCGGCCCGACCCGATCATCGGGCCGCCCTGCCCACAGCCTGTGGACAACAACTTGAATCAGCCCAGTCGGCTGACTACCGTTGCAGGACTTGTCGGGTTTGTTCGTCTGGATCGGACCGGTACCCGAGTCCTTTGAGACCCCCGCTCCGGGGAACGAGAAAGCGTGCACCAGTGGCTGATGTCAACAGCGATCTCGTCGCAGTCTGGGCGAGGGTCGTCGAGCGGCTGGTCAACGACCCGGACGTCGGGGACAGCGACAAGATGTGGCTGCGGCGCACCCAGCCGATGTGGATGATGCACGACACCGCGCTGCTGGCGGCCCCGAACGAGCGGGCCAAGCAGGTGCTGGAGGGCCGGCTGCTGCCGCCGCTCACCGAGGAGCTGAGCCGGGGCTTCGGCCGGCCGGTCCGGATCGCCGTGATGGTCGACGCCAACGCCGTGCCGCCGCCCGCTCCGCAGGGCCCGTCCGAGCAGGGCCCCGAGCAGGCCCCGGTCGAGGAGTGGCCGCCCCGGCCGCAGTACCGCGACGAGCCGGCCGGGTACGACGGCCGCCCGACCGAGCCCGGCCGCTGGGCCGATCGCGGCCAGGACCGCGGGCAGGACGGCTACCAGCCGCAGCAGGACAGCTACCAGGCGCCGGAGGAGTACTCCCGCCCCTACGAGGCACCGTCCGAGCAGGGCTACGAGCGCGGCCGGTACGACACCGCCGGCTACCAGCAGCGCCCCGCCCCGTACGGGGGCGGCGGCGGCGAGCAGCAGCAGTCCTGGTCGGCCGAGTCGGCCGGGCCGGAGAACCGCGGCTGGGACTCCGGCTACCCCGGCCGGGAGTCCGGTCAGGACGACCTCTTCGGCGGCGCCTACAGCGCGCCGGCGCAGGGCGCCCCGGTCCGCCGCAACCCGCCCAGGCCGCCGCTCGGCCAGCCCGAGCAGGGCTCCCAACTCCCGGACGTGCGACCGCAGTCGGGCCCGCCCGGCCGGGGCGGCATGTCCGAGCGGGGTGGCGGCATGCCCGAGCGCACGCCGAGCCCCGGGGTGCCCGCACCGCCCGGCGCCCCGCCGGCCGGCGGCAGCTCGCGCAAGGACGAGCCGGCCGCCCGGCTGAACCCCAAGTACCTGTTCGACACCTTCGTGATCGGCGCCTCCAACCGGTTCGCGCACGCCGCCGCGGTGGCCGTGGCCGAGGCCCCGGCGAAGGCGTACAACCCGCTCTTCATCTACGGCGAGTCCGGGCTGGGCAAGACCCACCTGCTGCACGCCATCGGGCACTACTCGCGCAGCCTGTTCCCGGGCACCCGGGTCCGGTACGTGAGCTCGGAGGAGTTCACCAACGAGTTCATCAACTCGATCCGGGACGGGAAGGCGGACGCCTTCCGCAAGCGGTACCGGGACATGGACATCCTGCTGGTCGACGACGTGCAGTTCCTGGCGTCCAAGGAGTCGACCCAGGAGGAGTTCTTCCACACCTTCAACACCCTGCACAACGCCAACAAGCAGATCGTGCTCTCCTCGGACCGGCCGCCCAAGCAGCTGATCACGCTGGAGGACCGGCTCCGGAACCGGTTCGAGTGGGGGCTGATCACCGACGTCACCCCGCCGGAGCTGGAGACCCGGATCGCGATCCTGCGGAAGAAGGCGATCCAGGAGCAACTCAACGCTCCCGCCGACGTGTTGGAGTTCATCGCGTCCCGGATCACCCGGAACATCCGGGAGCTGGAGGGCGCCCTGATCCGGGTCACCGCCTTCGCCAACCTGAACCGGGCGCCGGTGGACCTGGAGCTGGCCGGGATCGTCCTGAAGGACCTGATCCCCGGCGGCGACGAGGACGCGGGTCCGGAGATCACCGCGCAGGTGATCATGCAGCAGACCGCCGCCTACTTCGGCCTCGGTGTGGAGGACCTCTGCGGCTCCTCCCGCAGCCGGGTGCTGGTGACGGCCCGCCAGATCGCGATGTACCTCTGCCGGGAGCTCACCGACCTGTCGCTGCCGAAGATCGGCGCACAGTTCGGCGGCCGGGACCACACCACGGTGATGCACGCGGACCGGAAGATCCGCTCGCTGATGGCCGAGCGCCGCTCGATCTACAACCAGGTCACCGAGCTCACCAACCGCATCAAGAGCTGAGCCCGGGGCGGTACCGGGCGACTGAAGGGGAGTCAGCAGGCGCTGGCTCCCCTTTCGCGCACCCGCGGCCGGTACGGCCCGGAGGGCCCCGTCCTGCGCCCGTCCGGCGCCGGTCCTGCGCCCGTCCGGTCCCCGGGCAGCGGCCGTACGGGGGTAGCGGTGGCAATCGGAGGTGTGGAGCGGTGCCGGGCCGGGCAGTAATCCACCGACTGACGCTCCGCCAGGCCGGCTGCCACGCCGAACAACTGACCAGCTATTCGAACAAGTCAGAGCCGGGGAGCCGCAATCCACAGGATCGGGTGGTTTTTCCCCGTCCACAGCCTGAGCAGCCCGAAGTTATCCAGAATTCCTCCACAGGCCGGCCGCCGCTACGCTCTTCGACGCAGGTCAGGCCCCTGTGTACTTGTGCACAACAGTTATCCACAGGATGTGGACAGTTGACGGACCGCCAGAGGGCCAAATGGGTTATCCACCGCTTGTCCCCAGGACCAGGGCAGTTATCCCCAGGTTCTCCACAGCGACGTCCACAGTTCGACAACATTGGCGGCCCGTTCACCGGGCGGTGTGAAAGGCGTCACGTGATGTTGACCGGGCCCCGTGGATAACCGGTCCATGATCTGGGGACGGACCTGGGGATAACCTGTGGATACTCAGAGTGCCCTGTGGGTAACGCTCGGTCGTCCACAGCAGGGCCTGGTTGTCCACACTCCGGGTCCACAGGACCTGTGGACAGAAAACCGGGTCTGACCTGCGAAAACAAGGTTATCCACGGTATCCACAGGCCCTACTACTACCACTACACCTATAGACCCCTGAACATGCTTAATCGTGGGGTGGGCCGAAATCTGTGGACAACCGGATCGCGACATCTGTTCGGGTTGCTGCCGCCCGTGTGCCCCGACTGACGGTGGAGTACGTCAGACTGTTCTCCGGCAACCGGAGCCGAGGGGCTGAGCCCAGCGGGTCCGGTCAGCCAGACGATCAAGACGCTGACAACAGCAGGACCCAGGAGGCGGTTACCGGTGAAGTTCCGGGTGGAGCGTGACGTCCTCGCGGAGGCGGTGGCCTGGGCTGCCCGCAGCCTCCCGGCGCGGCCGCCGGTGCCGGTGCTGGCCGGCCTGCTGCTGACGGCCCAGGAGGGCAGCCTGGCCCTCTCCGGCTTCGACTACGAGGTCTCGGCCCGGGTCGAGCTGGCGGCCGAGGTCGAGGAGGCGGGCACGGTGCTGGTCTCCGGCCGCCTGCTCAACGACATCTCCCGCAACCTGCCGAACCGGCCGGTGGAGATCTCCACCGACGGCATGCGGGTCACCGTGGTCTGCGGCTCCTCGCGGTTCACACTCCCCACCCTCCCTGTGGACGAGTACCCGTCGCTGCCGCAGATGCCCACCGCGACCGGCACCGTCTCCGGCGAGGTCTTCGCCTCCGCCGTCAGCCAGGCCGCCGTCGCGGCCGGCCGGGACGACACCCTGCCGGTGCTCACCGGTGTCCGGGTGGAGATCGAGGGCGACAAGATCACCCTGGCCGCCACCGACCGCTACCGCTTTGCGGTCCGCGAGCTGATGTGGAAGCCGGAGCAGGCCGACATCTCGGCCGTCGCGCTGGTGCCCGCCAAGACCCTCCAGGACATCGCCAAGTCGCTCGGCAGCGGCGACACGGTCTCCATCGCGCTCGCCTCCGGCGGTGCCGGTGAGGGCCTGATCGGCTTCGAGGGCGCCGGCCGCCGCACCACCACCCGGCTGCTGGAGGGCGAGTTCCCGAAGTTCCGCAGCCTGTTCCCGACCGAGTTCAGCGCGGTCGCCGCGATCCAGACCCAGCCGTTCCTGGAGGCGCTCAAGCGCGTCTCGCTGGTGGCCGAGCGGAACACGCCGGTCCGGCTGAGCTTCGAGCAGGGCGTGCTCACCCTGGAGGCGGGCTCCGGCGACGACGCCCAGGCCACCGAGCGGGTCGAGGCCGACCTCGAAGGTGACGACATCTCGATCGCCTTCAACCCGGGTTACCTGGAGGAGGGCCTCAAGGCCATCGACTCCGCGTACGCCCAGCTGAGCTTCACCACCTCCACCAAGCCGGCCCTGCTCAGCGGCCGCCCGGCGGTGGACGCCGAGGCGGACGAGGCGTACCAGTACCTGATCATGCCGGTCCGCCTCTCCGGCTGATCCGGTCTCCACAGGCTGTGGACGGCCTCCCCCGACCGGCCGCGGTCAGGGGAGGCCGCGCTGGTTCCCGGCGTAGGCTCAGCCTGTGCGGCAACGGCGCCGCCGTCAGGCACGTCACCACAGGTAAGGACTTGTCATGGAGCTCGGCCTCATCGGTCTCGGCAAGATGGGCGGCAACATGCGCGAGCGCATCCGCCGCGCAGGGCACACCGTCATCGGCTTCGACCGCAACCCGGAACTCGCCGACGTGGACAGCCTCGAGGAGCTCGTCAACAAGCTCCAGGCGCCGCGCGTGGTCTGGGTGATGGTCCCGGCCGGCGGCCCGACCCAGGACACCGTGGACCAGCTGGCCGAGCTGCTCTCCCCCGGTGACGTCGTGGTCGACGGCGGCAACTCGCGCTGGACCGACGACGTCAAGCACGCCGAGACGCTCGCGGAGAAGGGCATCGGCTTCGTCGACTGCGGCGTCTCCGGCGGTGTCTGGGGCCTGGAGAACGGCTACGCGCTGATGTACGGCGGCGACGCCGCCGACGTCGCGAAGGTGCAGCCGATCTTCGAGGCGCTCAAGCCCGAGGGCGAGTTCGGCGGCGTGCACGCGGGCAAGGTCGGCGCCGGCCACTTCGCCAAGATGGTCCACAACGGCATCGAGTACGCGATGATGCAGGCGTTCGCCGAGGGCTGGGAGCTCCTGGAGGCGGCCCCCGAGGTCACCGACGTGCGCGAGGTCTTCCGCAGCTGGCAGGAGGGCACGGTCATCCGCTCCTGGCTGCTCGACCTGGCCGTCCGCGCGCTGGACGACGACGAGCACCTGGCCAAGCTCAAGGGCTGGGCCGCCGACTCGGGCGAGGGCCGCTGGACGGTCGAGGCCGCGATCGACCACGCGGTGCCGCTGCCCGCGATCACCGCCTCGCTGTTCGCCCGCTTCGCGTCGCGTCAGGACGACTCCCCGCAGATGAAGATGATCGCCGCGCTCCGCAACCAGTTCGGCGGCCACGCGGTCGAGTCCAAGTAACTCCCCAGAAGGCGAGCGCAGTTCACACCCATGCATGTCGCGCATCTGTCGCTCGCCGACTTCCGTTCGTACGCCGGGGTCGAGGTCGCCCTCGATCCCGGCGTGACGGCCTTCGTGGGCCCGAACGGGCAGGGCAAGACCAATCTGGTCGAGGCGGTGGGCTACGTCGCCACCCTCGGCAGCCACCGGGTGGCCACCGACGCCCCGCTGATCCGGCTCGGCGCCGAGCGGGCGGTGGTCCGCACCAGCATCCTGCGGGACGCCCGGTCGACCCTGGTCGAGCTGGAGATCACCGCGGGCAAGGCCAACCGGGCCCGGATCAACCGCTCCGACAACGTCCGGCCCCGGGACGTGCTGGGCCTGCTCCGCACCGTGCTGTTCGCCCCCGAGGACCTCGCCCTGGTCAAGGGCGACCCGGGTGAGCGCCGCCGCTTCCTGGACGAGCTGCTGACCGCCCGCGCGCCCCGGCTGGCCGGGGTCAGGTCCGACTACGAGCGGGTGCTCAAGCAGCGGAACGCCCTGCTGAAGACCGCCGCGGCGGCCCGCCGGGGCGGCGGCGGCAAGGGCGCCGACCTCTCCACACTGGAGATCTGGGACGGTCATCTGGCCCGCGCCGGTGCCGAGTTGACGGCTTTTCGGCTGCAACTGGTGGCCGCCCTGCAGCCCTTGGTGGCGCAGGCGTACGAGCAGCTGGCGCCCGGCGGCGGGGAGACCGTGCTGGAGTACCGCAGCTCCTTCGAGGGCGCGCTGCCGACCAGCCGGGACGAGGCCGAACAGCAGCTGCTGGCGGCCCTGCTGGCGGCCCGTCCGCAGGAGGTGGCCCGCGGCCTGACCCTGGTCGGCCCGCACCGGGACGAGCTCGGGCTCCGGCTGGGCCCGCTGCCGGCCAAGGGGTACGCCAGCCACGGCGAGTCCTGGTCGTACGCGCTGGCGCTGCGGCTGGCCTCGTACGAGCTGCTGAAGGCGGACGGCGGCGAGCCGGTGCTGATCCTGGACGACGTCTTCGCCGAGCTGGACGCCCGCCGCCGGGACCGGCTGGCCGAACTGGTGGCCGGGGCCGAGCAGGTGCTGGTCACCGCAGCCGTTCCGGAGGACGTGCCGAAGGCGCTCGCCGGCGTCCGCTACGCGGTGGCGGACGGAACAGTGACCCGACTGGACCCGTAGCCGTACTCTGGGAACTTCATCCACAGCCTGGGGAAAAGGGAGTGCCGCCATGGGCGAGACACCGGAGCTCTCGGGCGTGGACCTGGCCCGGGTCGCGCTGCGCGCGGCGAAGGAGCAGGCCAGGCAGCGCGGCGAGCAGGTCCGGGAGAAGCGCGAGGCGAAGCGGCACGGGCTGCGCAGCGGGGCGCGCGCGGACGGCCGCGATCCGGTCCCGCTGGGGGCGGCGCTGAACCGGCTGATCACCGAGCGCGGCTGGGAGGCGCCGGCCGCGGTGGGCGGCGTGATGGGCCGCTGGCCGCAGATCGTCGGCCCGGACATCGCGGCGCACTGTGTGCCGAAGGAGTACGCGGAGGCCGAGGCGGTGCTCACGGTGCAGTGCGACTCGACCGCATGGGCCACCCAACTCCGGTTGCTGGCACGTCAGTTGGTGGCCCGGCTGAACCACGAGCTGGGGCACGGCACGGTCAAGGTGATCAAGGTGCTGGGCCCGGCCGCCCCGCAGCGCGGGTACGGCCGGCTGCGGGCGCCGGGCAGCAAGGGTCCGGGCGACACCTGGGGGTAGTCCGGGTGCCGAAGGGAACCCGATCCTCCGGAACCGCTGACGGCCCTTTTGAGCGCTCTGAGCCCCCCTGGCAAGTATGGGGAGATGTCCGAAGGGGGTTCAGGGCGGCACATCTGCCTTCTGAGGCTGCCAAACGGCCATCTCTGTCAGTCCTACCGGTAGACTAAGAGTCAAACACTGTTGCGCGTAGCAACCGAGTAGAAACGCCGTGGTCGCAGGCTCGCCCGTCCGAGGGCAGGCCGGCGGCCCGCGCTGTGCCAGAGAGGGCGCTTCGTGGCCGATTCCGGCAACTCCAGCCAGACCCCAGACCCCACCGACCAGTCCGGCAACAAGGCCTACGACGCCAGCGCGATCCAGGTGCTCGAGGGTCTCGACGCCGTGCGCAAGCGCCCGGGCATGTACATCGGCTCGACCGGTGAGCGAGGCCTGCACCACCTGGTGCAGGAGATCGTGGACAACTCCGTCGACGAGGCGCTGGCGGGGCACGCGGACACCATCGGGGTGACCATCCTGGCCGACGGCGGCGTGCGCGTGGTCGACAACGGCCGCGGCATCCCGGTCGGCATCATGCCGGGCCAGGACAAGCCCGCCGTCGAGGTGGTGCTGACCGTGCTGCACGCGGGCGGCAAGTTCGGCGGCGGCGGCTACGCGGTCTCCGGTGGTCTGCACGGCGTCGGCATCTCCGTGGTCAACGCGCTCTCCACCCGGCTGGCGGTGGAGATCGACACCGAGGGCCACCGCTGGACGCAGGAGTACAAGGCGGGTGCCCCGACCGCCCCGCTGGCCAAGCACGAGGCGACCGAGCGGACGGGCACCACGGTCACGTTCTGGGCCGACCCGGACATCTTCGAGACCACCGTCTACTCCTTCGAGACGCTCTCCCGGCGCTTCCAGGAGATGGCCTTCCTGAACAAGGGCCTCTCCATCGCGCTGACCGACGAGCGCCCCGAGCACGCGGACGACGAGGGCAAGCCGCTCTCGGTCACGTACAAGTACGACGGCGGCATCGCGGACTTCGTCACCCACCTCAACTCCCGCAAGGGCGACGTCATCCACCCCTCGGTGATCGACTTCGAGGCGGAGGATAAGGAGAAGACGATCTCGGTCGAGATCGCCATGCAGTGGAACAGCTCCTACACCGAGAGCGTCTACTCCTTCGCCAACACCATCCACACGCACGGCGGCGGTACCCACGAGGAGGGCTTCCGCGCCGCGCTGACCGGGCTGGTCAACCGCTACGCGCGGGACAAGAAGCTGCTCCGGGAGAAGGACGACAACCTCTCCGGCGAGGACATCCGCGAGGGTCTGACCGCGATCATCTCGGTCAAGCTCGGCGAGCCGCAGTTCGAGGGCCAGACCAAGGACAAGCTGGGCAACACCGAGGTCAAGACCTTCGTCCAGCGGGTGGTGCACGAGCAGCTGAACGACTGGCTGGACCGCAACCCCACCGAGGCCTCGGACATCATCCGCAAGTCCATCCAGGCGGCCACCGCCCGGGTCGCCGCCCGCAAGGCGCGCGACCTGACCCGGCGCAAGGGCCTGCTGGAGTCGGCCTCGCTGCCGGGCAAGCTGAGCGACTGCCAGTCCAAGGACCCGTCCGAGTGCGAGATCTTCATCGTCGAGGGCGACTCGGCCGGCGGCTCGGCCAAGCAGGGCCGTGACCCGCGGATCCAGGCCATCCTGCCGATCCGCGGCAAGATCCTGAACGTCGAGAAGGCCCGGATCGACAAGGTGCTGCAGAACACCGAGGTCCAGGCGCTGATCTCGGCCTTCGGCTGCGGCATCCAGGAGGACTACGACGAGTCCAAGCTCCGCTATCACAAGATCGTCCTGATGGCGGACGCCGACGTCGACGGGCAGCACATCCGCACCCTGCTGCTCACCCTGCTGTTCCGCTTCATGCGGCCGCTGGTCGAGGGCGGGTACGTCTACCTGGCGATGCCGCCGCTGTACAAGATCAAGTGGGGCAAGGACGACTTCGACTACGTCTACTCCGACCGCGAGCGCGACGCCACCATCGCGGCGGGCGTGGCGGCCGGCCGCCGGTTGCCCAAGGACGACGCGATCCAGCGCTTCAAGGGTCTGGGCGAGATGAACGCCGAGGAGCTCCGGATCACCACCATGGACCAGGCGCACCGACTGCTGCAGCAGATCACGCTGGAGGACGCGGCCCGTGCCGACGACCTGTTCTCGGTCCTGATGGGCGAGGACGTGGAGGCCCGCCGGTCCTTCATCCAGCGCAACGCCAAGGACGTCCGCTTCCTGGACGTGTGACGCTCCGCCGTCTCATGTACCGGTCACACGTGAAAGGAAACTGACCAGCAGTGGTCGACGAGAACCGTCCCGACGGCGAACAGCCGGAGAACGCCCCCTTTGTCACCCGGGTCGAGCCGATCGAGCTCGAGACCGAGATGCAGCGCTCGTACCTCGACTACGCGATGAGCGTGATCGTCAGCCGTGCGCTGCCCGAGGTCCGCGACGGCCTCAAGCCGGTGCACCGCCGGGTGCTGTACGCGATGTACGACGGCGGCTACCGGCCCGAGAAGGGCTACTACAAGTGCGCCCGCGTGGTCGGCGACGTGATGGGCAACTACCACCCGCACGGCGACACCTCGATCTACGACACCGTGGTCCGCCTCGCCCAGCCCTGGTCGCTGCGGATGCCGCTGGTCGACGGCAACGGCAACTTCGGTTCCCCGGGCAACGACCCGGCCGCCGCGATGCGGTACACCGAGTGCAAGATGATGCCGCTCGCGATGGAGATGATGCGCGACATCGACGAGGAGACCGTCGACTTCGCCTCCAACTACGACGGCCGCTCGCAGGAGCCGACCGTCCTGCCGGCCCGCATCCCCAACCTGCTGATCAACGGTGCCACCGGCATCGCGGTCGGCATGGCCACCAACATCCCGCCGCACAACCTCCGCGAGGTCGCCTCCGGCGCGCTCTGGGCGCTGGAGCACCCCGAGGCCTCCAACGAGGAGCTGCTGGAGGCGCTGATCGAGCGGATCAAGGCGCCGGACTTCCCGACCGGCGCGCTGATCGTCGGCCGCCGCGGCATCGAGGACGCGTACCGGACCGGGCGCGGCTCGATCACCATGCGCGCGGTGGTCGAGGTCGAGGAGATCCAGGGCCGCCAGTGCCTGGTGATCACCGAGCTGCCGTACCAGGTGAACCCGGACAACCTGGCGCTGAAGATCGCCGACCTGGTGAAGGACGGCCGGGTGGCCGGCATCGCCGACGTCCGGGACGAGTCCTCCAGCCGGACCGGCCAGCGCCTGGTGGTCGTGCTCAAGCGCGACGCGGTCGCCAAGGTGGTGCTGAACAACCTCTACAAGCACACCGACCTGCAGACCAACTTCGGCGCCAACATGCTGGCCCTGGTCGACGGGGTGCCGCGCACGCTGTCGCTGGACGCCTTCATCCGGCACTGGGTCAGCCACCAGGTCGAGGTCATCGTCCGCCGGACCACCTTCCGGTTGCGGAAGGCCGAGGAGCGCGCGCACATCCTGCGCGCCCTGCTCAAGGCGCTGGACCAGATCGACGCGGTGATCGCGCTGATCCGGGCCTCCGACAGTGCGGACTCGGCCCGCAGCGGCCTGATGGGCCTGCTCGACATCGACGAGCTGCAGGCCAACGCGATCCTGGAGATGCAGCTGCGCAGGCTGGCCGCGCTGGAGAGCGCGCGGATCCTGAGCGAGCACGACGAGCTGCAGGCCAAGATCAACGAGTACAACGCGATCCTGGCCTCGCCGGCCCGCCAGCGGGAGATCATCTCCGAGGAGCTGACCGCGATCGTCGAGAAGTACGGCGACGAGCGGCGCTCCACGCTGATCCCCTTCGACGGCGACATGTCGGTCGAGGACCTGATCGCCGAAGAGGACATCGTCGTCACGATCACCCGGGGCGGCTACGTCAAGCGCACCCGCTCGGACCTCTACCGCTCGCAGAAGCGCGGCGGCAAGGGCGTCCGGGGTGCGCAGCTGAAGCAGGACGACATCGTCGACCACTTCTTCGTGACCACCACGCACAACTGGATCCTCTTCTTCACCAACAAGGGCCGGGTCTACCGCGCCAAGGGCTACGAGCTGCCGGACGCCGGCCGGGACGCCCGCGGCCAGCACGTGGCCAACCTGCTGGCCTTCCAGCCGGAGGAGCACATCACCCAGGTGATGGCGGTCCGCACCTACGAGGACAAGCCCTACCTGGTGCTGGCCACCCGGGGCGGTCTGGTGAAGAAGACCCCGCTCAAGGACTACGACTCGCCCCGTTCCGGCGGCCTGATCGCGATCAACCTCCGGGAGATCGAGGACGGCCGGGACGACGAGCTGATCGGCGCCGAGCTGGTCTCCGCCGAGGACGACCTGCTGCTGGTCTCCCGGAAGGCCCAGTCGATCCGCTTCACCGCGACCGACGAGGCGCTCCGGCCGATGAGCCGGGCCACCTCCGGGGTGAAGGGCATGGCGTTCCGCGAGGACGACGAGCTGCTCTCGATGAACGTGGTCCGGCCCGGCACCTTCGTCTTCACCGCCACCGACGGTGGGTACGCGAAGCGGACCGGCGTGGACGAGTACCGTGTCCAGGGCCGGGGCGGGTTCGGCACCAAGGCGGCCAAGATCGTCGAGGGCCGGGGCTCGCTGGTCGGCGCCCTGGTGGTCGAGGAGACCGACGAGATCATGGCGATCACCCTCTCGGGTGGTGTCATCCGGACCAGGGTTTCCGGAGTTCGTGAAACCGGACGTGACACGATGGGCGTCCAACTGATCAACCTCGGAAAGCGCGACGCGGTGGTGGGCATGGCCCGCAACGCCGAAGCGGACGACGAGGAGGTCATGGAGGACGAGGGCACCGCTCTCGAAACCTCCGAGGTGGCCGACGGTGTGACCACGGCTGACGACGTGGCCGAGCAGGCCTGATCGCAAGCCCTGGTGGCCGGTGCCCGACCCTTCGCGGACGGGCACCGGCCACTGACCAGTACCGGGCAATCCGGCCGGGCGCTGGACGAGTACGACGAGCAGGGCGGTGACCACCCGTCCTGACGGGTGAGTTGCGGGAGGACCAGGGTGAGTGGATCCACGGGTGCTGCGGGCGGTACCGGAGGCGGACTGCCGGGCGGCGGTTCGTACGGTGGCGCCGGCGGCGCGACCGGTGGACTGCCCGGGGTGCCGCCGCGCCCGGCCGGTGCGCCGCCGGCGGGTGAGCACGGCGCCTCGACCTCGGTGATGCCGCCGGTCGCCGCCAACGGCGGCGGGTACGGCTCGCCGCAGCCGCCCGCGGCCCCGCCGCAGCCGGCCGGAGCGGGTTTCTCGCAGCCGACCACGTACACCAAGGGGCAGCCCACGCCGCCCCGCGGCACCCGGACCAGCGGGGTCGGCCCGGCCGCCCCGGCGGGCCAGGCCGCCCGCAAGCCGGCCCCGGCCGGTCCGGTCGGCCGGGTGCGCAAGGCCAGGCTGCGGATCACCAAGGCCGACCCCTGGTCGGTGATGAAGGTCAGCTTCCTGCTCTCGCTCGCCGTCGGCGTGGTCATCATCGTGGCCACCGCGGTGCTCTGGATGACCCTGGACGGGCTCGGGGTGTTCGACTCGCTGTCGAGCACGCTCAAGGAGATGACCGGCAACGAGTCGGCCGGTGCCGTCGATCTGATGGACTACGTCGGCTTCGGCAAGGTCATGATGTTCACTGTCCTGATCGCGGTGGTCGACGTGGTGCTGATGACGGCCCTGGCCACCCTCTCCGCCTTCATCTACAACACCGCAGCCGGTTTCACCGGCGGCATCGAGTTGACGCTGGCGGAAGAGGACTGACGCTCCGTCGGCTGTTTTGAGCCACCTTCGACCAACTGTTCGGCGGTCGGAATCCGCGGGCCCCGAAGGCTGTTGCAGCCTCCGGGGCCCGCTGCATTCGAGTGACAGCCGTTTCGGTCCCGGCGTGCCGCACCAGGGGTGGCGGGCCGGGCTGTGTTGGCTGGCCGCGAGGCGGGGGCCGGCAGAGGCGATACGGCGGTCGGAGGCGTGGCCATGGCTCAGCTCGCAACACAACTGTTCGGCGCGGTGGAAGACCTGCTCGGGGCCAGGATCCCGCTCCGGGCCCGGCTCTGGGACGGCAGCGAGGCAGGCCCCTCGGGCGCCCCGACGGTGGTGCTGCGCAACCGCCGCGCCCTGCGCCACCTGATCTGGCAGCCCGGCGAGCTGGGCCTGGCCCGGGCGTACGTCTCCGGCGACCTCGACCTGGCGCCCGGCAGCGACCTGTACGAAGTCCTCTCGCTGGCCGCCGAGTTCGCCGAGCGGCCGGACATCGCCCAGCGCGGGCTCGGCCCCCGCGAAGCGGTCGGCCCGGCCGGCCGCCGCCTGCTCGGCCTCGCGCTGCGGGCCGGGGCGCTCGGTCCGCAGCCCCCGCTCCCGCCGGAGGAGGCCAGGCTCGGCGGCGGCCGGCTGCACAGCCGGGGCCGCGACCGGGCCGCGATCAGCCACCACTACGACGTCGGGAACGAGTTCTACGGCCTGGTGCTCGGCTCCTCGATGGTCTACTCGTGCGCCTACTGGGAGCCGGCCGCGAAGAGCCTGGAGGACGCCCAGGAGGCCAAGCTCGACCTGATCTGCCGCAAGCTCGGCCTGCGGCCCGGGATGCGCCTGCTGGACGTCGGCTGCGGCTGGGGCTCGCTGCTGCTGCACGCGGCCCGGCACTACGGCGTACGGGCCGTCGGCGTCTCGATCTCGGCCGAGCAGGTCGCACTGGCCCGGCAGCGGGTGGAGGAGGCCGGTCTGGCCGACCGGATCGAGGTCCGGCTGCAGGACTACCGCGAGATCTCTGACGGCCCGTTCGACGCCATCTCCAGCGTCGGCATGGCCGAGCACGTCGGCACGGTCCAGTACCAGGTCTACGCGAGCGGCCTGCACCAGCTGCTCGCCCCCGGCGGCCGCCTGCTGAACCACCAGATCGCCCGCCGCCCCGACCTGCCGGGCATCCCGTACAGCCCCAGCCCCTTCATCAACCGCTACGTCTTCCCCGACGGCGAGCTCTCCCCCGTCGGCTCCACCGTCTCCGCCCTGGAGGAGGCCGGCTTCGAGGTCCGCGACGTCGAGTCGCTCCGCGAGCACTACGCCCTGACCCTGCGCGAGTGGGTCGCCAACCTGGAGGCGCACTGGCCGGAGGCGACCGCCCTGGTCGGCCATGGCCGGGCCCGGGTCTGGCGGCTGTACATGGCTGCCTCCGCCCTCGCCTTCGAGCAGAACCGGATCGGGGTGAACCAGATCCTCGCCGTCCGCCCCACCCCCGCGGGTGCCAGCAACCTGCCCGCCACCCGCTCCCAGTGGCTCGCCGCACCCCCTGAGCTGGGCCCCGCCGACCGCCCCGCCGATACGGATTTGGGAGATCGGCCGTCGGTCCGCTAATCTTTCAGTGCGGCAAGGGCCTATAGCTCAGACGGTTAGAGCGCTTCCCTGATAAGGAAGAGGCCACAGGTTCAAGTCCTGTTAGGCCCACCTGCAAGAAGGACCCCGGTCACCATGTGACCGGGGTCCTTCGTCTTTCCACCCTGGTGTTCCGGAGCGGGCTCCCGCAGGATGGATGCCTACGGATGAGGTGGGTGGCGTGGCGATCTTCTGGGCGATGAGTCTGCCGGGTCTGGTCTGTGCCCTGGTGGCGGTGGCGGTGCTCGACCAACTGGCCCTGCGGGCCGGGCGGTCGAAGTGGGTGCCGTGGCGCGGGACGGGCCGGGAGGGGCAGATCTCGGCGACCGGCTTCGAGCAGCTGCACGCGCAGTTCGCGGCGGGCAAGCAGCACGAACTGGAGCAGCGGAAGACCACGCTGATGCTGCGGGACGAGGAGGGCGAGGGCGCCCCGCCGCGCAGCCGGGTGGATCTGGACGGCGGCCGGGCCGTGCTGAGGCTGCCCCGCGAGTAGTTGGTACGACAGGAGGCACGGCGTCAATCCCGGCTGCCGACCGGGAGGTTGACGAGTCGCGGTGGCCTCTCGGGAACGGGTTACCGATGTGTATCATCGGCCGGAGGGCGGTCCGCAGTCCGGCTGCCGGTTCGTGCTCGTACATACCGAGGGTCCGCGGTTTCAGGGCCCATCCACAGCAAGAAGGACGAGGTCCCCGCGGTGAAGAAGCTTCTCCTGGTCGCCCTGGTCGCCCTCGGCGGCTTCTTTGTCTACCGTCAGGTCCAGGCGGACCGCGCCGAGCAGGACCTGTGGACCGAGGCCACCGACCCGGTCCCGGCCGGCCGCTGACGCCACGGACGATCCTTCGGGTCGGCCCCGCCTGGTGGCGGGGCCGACCCGAAGTCCGTTCCGGCCGGGGTCCTTTGCAGGATTGCCGGTGGGAGCGGGTAGGCTTGTGCGCAGCACGGCGCACCGAGGGGCTTTAGCTCAGTTGGTAGAGCGCTGCCTTTGCAAGGCAGATGTCAGGAGTTCGAGTCTCCTAAGCTCCACAGCGCAGCAACGGAACGGCCGCTGACCCGGTATCAGGTCAGCGGCCGTTCCGCGTTTCCGGCGGCAGGCGGGGGCGGGGCGGTCAGTGGGGCTTGCGCGGGTCGTGCGGCTTCGGCCGGTCGTCGGGGGACGGCTCCTCGGGGGTCGCGTCGGTCGCACCGCTCCGGCCGGTCTGCTCGGCCGTCGGCACCGCGCCGGTGGGGGCCGTGGTGGTGGGGGCCGCGGTGGTCGCGGTGGCACCGGTGCCGACCGGGCCGGAGCCGTTGAGCCGGCCGCCGGCGCCCTGCTCGGCCGGCGGCTCGACCAGCCACTGCGGGTTGCTGCGGCTGCGCCACCACTGCCAGGCGACGATCCCGGAGGCGATCGCCAGGGCGCCGGTGACGGCCAGGCCGGTGCTCCAGCCGTGCCGCTGCTGCTTCTTGGCGTTCTTGGCGGCCAGCTCGCTGATCTCGGCCGAGCTGACGTGGCCCTGCAGCGCGGTGATCGCGGCGGCGCCGCGGAGCTGGGCCTCCTGGGCGAGCGGGGTGATCCCGGCCCGGGCCTGGTCGACCGCGCCGGTGACCTTGGGGAGCACGGTGACGCGCGCCTGGTCGGCCGCCCTGGTGGCGGAGAGCTTGGCGGCCAGCGCGGCCTCCTGGGCCCGGTGCACGGCCTTCAGGGTGCTCTGCTGGGTGTGCGGGGGCAGCGAGCCGAAGGCCTGCTCCAGCTGCGGGGCGACGTGCTTGACGTACTGGACTCGGGCGGCCTGGGCCGCCTGGGTGGCGCCGGTCCTGGCCTGGACCCCGGCGGCGTTGACCTTCGGGGCGAGCCGGTGCCTGGCGTCGTCCATGACGGCCGCGTAGTGCTGGGCGGTCTCCTTGGCGGTGGCGGCATAGGGCGCGAGGGTGTCCCTGGCCTTGTCGGCGGTATCGCGGGCTGAGTCCAAGCGGGTCACGAGCTTCTCCTCCTCGGTGGCGTCCTGTATGCACATTTCCACCTGATTGGAGATCATGCATGTCTGTTTGTCCGACGGCGCGCCGGGTTGCTCCGGAAGCGGGTCGGCAAACGGGCGCGAGCCCCCGGTCGGCGGACAGATCATGGGATGATTTCGGGGTCAGTGACGGAGAGACAAGGAAGGCAGCACCGTGGCCCAGGACCTGATCGCCACCCTGAAGACCAACCGCGGCGACATCGTGGTCAAGCTCTTCCCGAACCACGCGCCCAAGACGGTGGCGAACTTCGTGGAGCTGGCCGAGGGCGCCCGTGAGTGGAAGGACCCGCGCACAGGCAAGCCGTCGGGTGCCCCGCTGTACGACGGCACCGTGTTCCACCGGGTGATCAAGGGCTTCATGCTGCAGGGCGGCGACCCGCTGGGCACCGGCACCGGCGGCCCCGGCTACAAGTTCGCCGACGAGTTCCACCCCGACCTGGCGTTCACCAAGCCGTACCTGCTCGCGATGGCCAACGCCGGCCCGGGCACCAACGGCTCGCAGTTCTTCATCACGGTCGCGCCGACCACCTGGCTGACCAACAAGCACACCATCTTCGGCGAGGTCGTGGACGCGGCCAGCCAGAAGATCGTCCAGGACATCTCCGAGGGCCCGACCGGCCGCAACGACCGCCCGGTCGAGGACATCGTGATCGAGTCGGTCACGATCACCCGCGGCTGACGATCCGTCGGCAGTAGCCTGGCGGTCCCGGTGGTGCCCCGTCCGCGGCGGCGCCACCGGGACCGGTCGTTACGAGGGAGGGAACCGCGGATGACTCCGGACGAGCCGGCCCGGCCGGGGGCCGAGGGCGGGCACCGGCTGCCGGGCTGCTACCGGCACCCCGAACGGGAGACCGGGATCGCCTGCGGGCGCTGTGGGCGGCCGATCTGCCCCGAGTGCATGGTGAGCGCCTCGGTGGGCTTCCAGTGCCCGGAGTGCGTCCAGGACGGGAACCGGGAGGTCCGGCAGGCCAGGACCAGGTTCGGCGGCCTGCCGGTCGCGGACGGGGCGCTGGTCACCAAGACGCTGATCGGGCTCAACCTGCTGGTCTTCGTGCTGACCGAGTACGTCCGGCCGGAGTGGTGGGACACCCTCGCGCTGCAGAGTCTGGCCCCGCCGAACTGGTACACCGAGTACGGCGTGGCCGCCGGGCCGGACCAGTGGTACCGGCTGGTGACGGCGATGTTCGTGCACAGCGGGGTGGTGCACCTGGTGATGAACATGGTCTCGCTCTGGGTGCTCGGGCCGCAGCTGGAGCACGTGCTCGGGCGGGTGCGGTTCCTCGGGCTGTACCTGGCCTCCGGGCTGATGGGCGGTGCCGTCTCCTACCTGGTGGCCGGGGCGCACCTGAACTCGGTCGGTGCCTCGGGGGCGATCTTCGGTCTGCTGGGGGCGACCGGGGTGCTGTTCAAGGTGACCCGGACCCCGCTCGGCCCGCTGATCGCGCTGCTGGTCTTCAACGTGGTGATCACCTTCTCGGTGAAGGCGATCGACTGGCGGGCCCACCTCGGCGGGCTGATCGCGGGCGTGGTCACGGGCGTGGGGCTGATGTACGCCCCGCCGGCCCGGCGCGGTCTGGTGCAGGGCCTCACGGTGGCCGGCGTGGTGGTGGCGGCGGCGCTGATCGTGGTGCTGCAGACGGCCCGTCTGAACGGTTGATCCCCGGCGTTGTCCACAGTCCGCGCCGGGGTGTGCACAGCGGGTGTCAGTGGTTACTGCTAGTGGCCGGGTCTACGCGCGTCCTGCTGCGAATTCCAGCGGAATTCGGAGAAGGCTGCGGACTTCGAACGAAAAAGTTATCCACAGGGTGGGTCGACTTTTCCCCACTGTGGATAACCGTGTGGACAACCGGATCGTAGGACCGTTCCGGCCCGGTTCCCCGGGCACGTCGAAGCACCGCTCCGGTGGACCGGAGCGGTGCTTCGGTGGAGTTCAGCGGGGAAGTGCTACTTCCACTGCGTGGAGACGCCGAAGCCGGCCGCGATGAAGCCGAAGCCCGCCAGGATGTTCCAGTTGCCCCAGTCCTGGATCGGCCAGCTGCCGCTCGTCACGTAGTAGGTGACGATCCAGACCAGGCCGATGAGGAACAGCGCCAGCATCAGCGGGGCCACCCAGCTGCGCCCGGAACTCAGCTTCACCGCTGTCGTGCCGGACGGCGGCGGGGTGTAGTCGGACTTCTTGCGGAGTCGAGACTTCGGCACGAGGGGATCTCCTGTCGATGCGCTGTGACCGCGCAGGGTGCAGCGGGGGCGGGCGGCTGTGGGGACCGGGCAGTACGGGAACGGTCGGTCCGGGCGTCCACGGGCCGAAAACCCGCAGCATGGACCGGACCGGTGCTCCGCACATGCCACCGGCGTCCGTTAGCGTAGTGGCTCGCCGGGTCGTAAGGAGATAAGGGTACGGTGCCGAATTCCACGATTCCTTCCCGTTCCGGGCCGGAGCGGGCTCCGCGCACCCGAATTGTCGGACGTGCCCTGACCTGCACCGTGTTCGCGATGGCAGGACTGCTGTTCTACATCAGCGCCGACACCGCTCGGGGCACCGATCTGCGCACCGACAACTCGCTGCTCAGGCTCAGCGACGTGATACGCCAGCGCAGCACCCAGAACCAGCAGGCCCAGGCCGAGCTGAGCGAGCTCCAGGGCCAGGTGGACGCCCTCGCCAAGGGCCGGGGCCAGAGCCCCGCCGAGGCCGACCGGCTCACCGTGCTCCAGCAGGAGTCCGGGCTGCAGGCGCTGCAGGGCCCGGGGCTGACCGTCACGCTCAACGACGCGCCCCCCAACGCCACCGCCCGGCTGCCCGGCATCCCTGCCCCCGGCGTCAACGACCTGGTGATCCACCAGCAGGACATCCAGGCCGTGGTGAACGCGCTCTGGCGGGGCGGCGCCGAGGGCATCCAGGTGATGGACCAGCGGCTGATCTCCACCAGCGCGGTCCGCTGCGTCGGCAACACCCTGCTGCTCCAGGGCCGGGTCTACTCCCCGCCGTACGTGATCAAGGCGGTCGGGCGGACCGACAGGCTGAAGTCCGCGGTCAACGCCGACCCGACCATCGCCAACTACCTCCAGTACGTCGAGGCGTACGGCCTCGGCTGGAAGCTCCAGGAGAGCGGCGACCTCTCCGTGCCCGGATACACCGGAACGGTCGACCTGCGCACGGCTTCCGGTCAGTAATGCCCCAGCGAGCCTGCCCGGCCGGAGCCGCCGTCTAGTCTTGACCCCGACCCGAACTCCGAGGAGCACCATGTACGGCTGGATCTGGCGGCACCTGCCGGGGAACGCTCTCGTGCGGGCGGTGCTCGCACTGCTGCTGGTGCTCGGAGCGGTCTACGTCCTGTTCCAGTACGTCTTCCCGTGGGCGGAACCGCTGCTCCCCTTCGGTGACGTCACCGTGGACGAGGGCAGCGGCGTCGGCTGAGCCGCGCCCCAGCCCACCGGCCCGACCAGCACCAGCCCAGGAGTAGCGCACCGATGACCGCCGCAGGCACCCCGCCCCGGATTCTCGTGGTCGACAACTACGACAGCTTCGTCTTCAACCTGGTCCAGTACCTGTACCAGCTCGGCGCCACCTGCGAGGTGGTCCGCAACGACGAGGTGACGGTGGAGCACGCCGTCCGCCGGGAGGGCGGCGCCGGGTTCGACGGGGTGCTGCTCTCCCCCGGCCCCGGAGCGCCCGAGGAGGCCGGGGTCTGCATCGAGATGGTGCACCACTGCGCCCGGCTGCGGCTGCCGCTGTTCGGCGTCTGCCTGGGCCTGCAGTCGATCGCGGTGGCGTACGGCGCGGTGGTCGGCCGGGCGCCCGAGCTGCTGCACGGCAAGGTCTCGCCGGTGACCCACCGGGACGGCGGGGTGTTCGCCGGGCTGCCCTCGCCGCTGACCGCCACCCGCTACCACTCGCTCGCGGTCGAGCCGGGCACCGTCCCGGCCGGGCTGGAGGTCACGGCGGAGACCGCGAGCGGCGTCATCATGGGGCTGAGGCACCGTGAACTCCCGATCGAAGGGGTGCAGTTCCACCCCGAGTCGGTGCTCACCGAGGGCGGGCACCGGATGCTGGCCAACTGGCTGGCCGAGTGCGGCTACCCGGAGGCGGTCGGCCGCTCGGCCGGGCTGGCCCCGGTGATCGGCCGGGCCTGAGCGATGACGGCGGTACGCCCGGAGGGGCGCGCACAGGACGGTGCGTCGGGTGCGGGGGACGGGACGGGTGACTGGGGGGTCTACGAGCCGGTCGGGGAGCAGCCCTGGCCGGACGACCGGACCATGCAGCTGCGGGCGGTCCCGTCCGCCGTGCTGCCGCCGCCGGGGCGGCGGGCCGACCGCCGCCGCAGCACCGCGCTGAGCTCAGGCAGCGGGCGCCGCCGGGCCGCGGGCCGGGCGGGCGCGGTGGTGCGGCCGAAGGAGCGCCGCCGGGTGGTGGCGGCCCGGGTGACCGGGGAGCTGTTCATCACGCTCGGCCTGGTGATGCTGCTCTTCGTCTCGTACCAGCTGTGGTGGACCAACGTGCAGGCCGACGCGGCCGCCGACGGCACCCGCAGCCAGCTGGAGCAGCAGTGGAGCCAGCCGGGCCCGCCGCCGGCCGATCCCGCCCCCGGGGCGGGCAAGCCGCCGGCCGCCTTCGAGCCCGGGCAGGGCTTCGCGATCCTGTACATCCCCAAGCTCGGCCTCAAGTACCCGATCGCCGAGGGCACGGCCAAGCAGCAGGTGCTCGACAAGGGCCTGGTCGGCCACTACACCGGCACCGCGATGCCCGCCGACAAGGCCGGCAACTTCGCGATCGCCGCGCACCGCACGACACACGGTCAGCCGTTCCGCAAGATCGGCCAGTTGGTGCCGGGGGACCGGATCGTGGTGGAGACCGCGACCTCGTACTTCACCTACCAGGTGGCCGGCGGCATCCCGGAGACGCCGCCGTCGAACGTCTCGGTGATCCAGCCGGTGCCGAAGGGCTCGCCGTTCAAGGAGGCGGGCCGCTACATCACCCTGACGACATGCACGCCGGAGTTCAGTGCACGGGGAAGACTGATCGTCTTTGGCAAGATGGTGGAGGAACGACCGAGGAGCCAGGGACAGCCCGCCGAACTGACCGGCTGACGGGCCGACAGAAGGGCGTGGCGTGCAGATCCAGCTGAACGGGACCGCGCCGGTGCCGAAGCGGCGCAGCCGGGCCGCTGCGGCCCTCGGGGTGCTGGGCGAGCTGCTGATCACCGCCGGGCTGGTGCTGGCCCTGTTCGTCGGCTACTCGCTCTGGTGGACCGGCGTGGTGGCGGACCGTCAGGCCGGCACCGCCGCCGACCGGCTGCGCGACAGCTGGTCCGCACCCGCCGTGCCGGGACCGGAGCGGGCGCCCGCCGCACCGCCCGTGTACGCGGCCGGGGACGGCATCGGCTTCCTGCACGTCCCGGCCCTCGGCCGGGGCAACCAGACCCTGATCCGGATGGGCACCGACCCGCAGATACTGAACGAGGGCGTGGCCGGGGTCTACGAGCAGCCCTACCCCTCGGCGATGCCCTGGGACGCCCAGGGCAACTTCACCCTCGCCGCCCACCGGGACGGGCACGGCGCCCGCTTCCACGACCTCGACCTGCTCGGCCCGGGCGCCGCCGTCGTGGTCGAGACCCGGGACACCTGGTACGTCTACCGGATCGACGGCACCCTCCCGCAGACCTCCAAGTACGACACCGGCATCATCGCCCCCGTCCCCAAGGGCTCCCCCTACACCGCCCCCGGCCGCTACATCACCCTCACCACCTGCACCCCCGTCTACACCTCCCGCTACCGGATGGCCGTCTGGGGCTCCCTGCTCCGCACCGACCCGGTCGACAGCCACCGCACCCCGCCCCCCGAACTCCGCTGACCCCCGGCGCCTGCCGCCCGGAAGGCGCTCCGCGTGCGATCCGGTGCGCTGCGCCGAAGCGGTGACGGCCCGTCGGGAGCCCTCGTTGGCAGGGCGGCACCGGGGCAGCGGGCTCCGGCGCCGCGACTGCCGAGGAGGCGGGGACGATGGATCGTGAAGCGGTGCTGCTGGAATCCCGGACCATGCGGGGCGGCCTGGCCGACCGGGTCGAGGTGCTCGACAAGGTGAAGGCGCTGATGCTGCTGCCGGACGGGCTGCACATCACGGCGCGGATGGTGGCCGACTACTTCGAGGTTGGGGAAAAGGCTGTGAACAGCCTGGTGCAGCGGCACCGGGCGGAGTTGGAGGAGCACGGGTACACCGTGGTGCGAGGCGCTGACCTGCAGGTCTTTGTTAACTTCAATCTGAAGCTATCAAGGGGGACCGGCGCGGGCCTGGGGATCTACCCCCGGCGGGCGGTGCTGTGCATCGCGATGCTGCTGCGCGGCAGCGCCGTGGCCAGGGCGGTCCGGCGGGAGCTGCTGGAGCTGGCCGATCGGCCTGTGGACAACTCCCGGGAGTGGCAGCAGGCGGTGGCGGAGCTGCGTGCGGAGCTGGCCGAGGTCCGGCTGCTGTGCACGGCGATGCTGCGGCAGGCGCAGTTGGACCGGGAGCTGATAGCCGGGCTGAGTGTCCGGATGGCGGCCTGCCGGAGCGAGGTGCGGACGTTGGGCGGGCGGGTCGATCTGCTCTGCACGGTGTTCGCGGTGCCGTCCGGGCGGCGGCGCAGGCGGTGAGGAGACGCCGGAGGGGCCGCCCGGGTGTGGGCGGCCCCTCCGGTGGAGGCGGGTCAGTTGTTGGTGCCGCCGGTGGGGGAGGCGGGGGTGCCCTTGCCCGGCATGGTGAAGAGCTGGATGCTGGTGCTCGCGTCGACCAGCTGGTTCGGGCCGGGGTTGGTGTTCATGACGATGTTGTTGTTGTCGCCGCCGGCGCCGGTGAAGCTCCACTCCAGGCCGAGGGCCTTGAGGGCGGCGGTGGCGTCCTTGACCGTCTTGTTCTTGAGGTCGGGCACCTGGACCTTCTCCGGGGTCTTGTAGATGCTCAGGGTGACCTTGGAGCCGGTGGCCGCCTTGGTGTTGGCCTTCGGGTCCTGGTTGAAGACCTGGCCGACCTTGCCGGGGTCGGTGGCGGGGCTGGTCTTGACCTCGACGGTGAAGCCCTGGGCCTCCAGGGTCTGCCGGGCCACGTCCTCGGTCTGGCCGAGCACGCCGGGCACGTTGACCTTGCTCTGGCCCTGCGAGACGGTCAGGTTGACGGTGGTGCCGGGGGCGGCCTTGCCGGCCGGGTCCTGCGAGATGACCTTGTCCTGGGGGACCGTGTCGCTGGCCGCGTAGGTGATCTTGCCGACGACGAAGCCGGCCTTGGTCAGGGCCTCCTTGGCGGCGTCCTGGCCCTTGCCGGTCAGGTCGGGGACGTCGGCGGTCGCCGGTCCGCTGGAGACCTGCACGGTGATCTGGGAGTCACCGGCGACCTGGGTGCCGACGGCCGGGTTCTGGGTGCAGATCTGACCCTTCTTCACCGCGGCGTCCGGGCAGGCGATCTCGGCGCCCGCGACCAGCTGGAGCTTCTCGTTGACGTTCTTGGCCTTGGCCTTGGCCTCGTCGAGGGTCTGGCCGACCAGGTTGGGGACGGAGACCTTGCTGCCGCCGCCACCGCCGCCCTTGGTCATCGCGTCGACCACGAAGTAGGCGCCGACCAGCACCAGCACCGCCGCGATCGCCAGGATCACCCAGGAGGTGTTGCTCTTCTTCGGCTGGTTGCCGCGGCGGCCGCGGTCGTACTCGTCGTAGCCGCCGTTGTTCCCGCCGTTGCCGTTGCCGTAGCCGTCGGGCTGGTAGCCGTAGCCCGGCTGCGGGGAGCCGACCTGCGGCAGCATGGCGGTCTGGCCGGCCGGGCCCTGCTGCGGGAGCAGGTTGGTCTGGCCGTACGGGTCGTGCTGGGCGTTGGGGTAGCCCTGCTGGTCGTAGCCGTACCCGGCGGCGCCGTAGGCGGCGGCCTGCTGGGCGGCGGCGACCGGGAGGCCGTCGAGGAAGCGCTCGATGTCGTCGCGCATCTCGTCGGCGCTCTGGTACCGGTAGTCCCGGTCCTTGGCGAGCGCCTTGAGCACGATCGCGTCCACCTCGGGGCGGACCTCGGGGTCGTACGAGGACGGCGGCTGGGCCTCCTCGCGGACGTGCTGGTAGGCGACCGCGACGGGGGAGTCGCCGACGAACGGCGGACGGAGCGTCAGCAGCTCGTAGAGCAGGCAGCCGGCCGAGTAGAGGTCGGAGCGGGCGTCCACGGTCTCGCCCTTGGCCTGCTCCGGGGAGAGGTACTGGGCGGTGCCGATGACGGCGGAAGTCTGGGTCATCGTCATGCCGGCGTCGCCCATCGCCCGGGCGATGCCGAAGTCCATCACCTTGACGTTGCCCTGCCGGGTCAGCATCACGTTGGCGGGCTTGATGTCGCGGTGGACGATGTTGGCGCGGTGCGAGTACTCCAACGCCTGGAGGATGCCGATGGTCATCTCGAGCGCGCGCTCGGGCAGCAGCCGCCGCCCGGAGTGCAGCAGCTCGCGCAGCGTGGAGCCCTCGACGTACTCCATCACGATGTACGGGATGGAGATCCCGTCGATGTAGTCCTCGCCGGTGTCGTACACGGCGACGATCGCGGGGTGGTTCAGCGAGGCCGCGGACTGGGCCTCGCGGCGGAACCGGGCCTGGAACGACGGGTCGCGGGCCATGTCGGCACGGAGCGTCTTCACGGCGACGGAGCGGCCGAGCCGGGTGTCATGGGCGAGGTACACCTCGGCCATGCCGCCGCGTCCGAGGACGCCGCCGAGCTCGTACCTGCCGCCGAGGCGGCGAGGCTCTTCCATAGTTCCGACCCTCTCCCCCACCGGTTGGTGAGGATGTGACGTAGGTGGTCCCCGCACGCTGTGTTGGACGCTGCCGCCGTCACCTCGGTTCTGTGACGCCGACCCCGCGGCCGGGGCCGCGGGCGGCAGTGGGTACACCCGCTGCTTGCGGACACGCTACCCGCCCGACCTGGGGGAGCCGGAACGGACCGTAGGTCGATACCGGACCGGTATCGACCGGGCGGGTCCCATGGTGGCAGGGCGGAGCCGCCCCGGTGGGGGAAACTACCGGTCCAGTGCGGCCTTCATCACAGCCTTGGCGATCGGTGCGGCGAGCCCGCCGCCGCTGATCTGCTCCCGCTCGCTGGAGCCGTCCTCGACCACCACGGCGACCGCGACCTGGCGGCCGTCCGCGGCCTTGGCGTAGGACATGAACCAGGCGAACGGCAGCCCGGCGTTGTTCTCGCCGTGCTGGGCGGTGCCGGTCTTGCCGCCGACCTTGAGGCCGTCGATCTTGGCGTTCTTGCCGGTGCCGTTCTGCACCACGCTCTCCATCAGCTGCTGGAGCTTCTGCGCGGTGGCCGGGCTGACGGCCTGGCTGAGCTGGCGCTCGGAGTGCTTGGAGATGGTGGTGAGGTTCGACGCGCGCTCCTCGTCCACCAGGTAGGGCGCCATCAGTCGGCCGTCGTTGGCGATCGCGGCCGCGACCATGGCCATCTGCAGCGGGGTGGCCCGGGTGTCGTGCTGGCCGATCGAGTCCATCGCGGTGCCGTCGGGGCTCGACTTGCTCGGGAAGTACGACTCGGAGGCCCGGATCGGCACGTCGACGGCGGGGTTGTTGAAGCCGAACTTCTCGGCCTGGGCCCGCATCTTCTCGCCGCCCAGCTCGGCGCCGATCTTGCCGAAGACGGTGTTGCAGGAGTAGTCCATCGCGGTCTTCACGGTGGCCTTGCCGCAGGGCTCGTCGGGCGAGGCGTTCTTCAGCTCGACGTTGGTGCCGGGCAGGACGTAGCGGTCCGGGGTGTCGGTGACGTCCTCGATGTTCTGGTACTTCCCGCTCTCGAACGCGGCCGCCGCGGTGACCAGCTTGAAGGTCGAGCCGGGCGGGTACGTCTCGCGCAGCGCGCGGTTGAGCATCGGCTTGTCCGGGTCCGCGTGGAGCTCGTTCCAGGCCTTGGCGTCCTCGTCGCCGGTGCCGGCGAACCGGCCGGGGTCGTACGAGGGGGTGGAGACCAGCGCGAGGATCGCCCCGGTGCGCGGGTCGATCGCGACCGCGGCGCCCTTCTTGGCGCCGAGCGCGTCGAAGGCGGCCTTCTGCGCCTTGGGGTTGAGCGTGGTGACCACGTCGCCGCCCTGGCGCTCCTTGCCAGTCAGCATGTCCAGGGTGTTCCGGAAGAACAGCCGGGAGTCCGAGCCGGAGAGGATGCCGTCGGAGAGCGCCTCCAGCTGGCTGGTCTGGAAGGCCTGCGAGGAGTAGCCGGTGACCGGCGCCCAGAGCGGGCCGTCGACCCAGGCGCGCTTGTACTTGTAGCGGTAGCCGTTGACGAAGTCGGACCGGGTGATCGGCTGGCCGCCCGCGACGATGATGTTGCCGCGCGGGTGGGCGTACCGGTCGTACTTGTTCCGGTCGTTGTGGGAGTTGCCGGCCCAGGCCTCGGCCTGGACGCCCTGCACCCAGTTGACCCGGACCATCAGTGCCAGGACGAGCACCAGGCAGAAGATCGACACCCGGCGGATCGGCTTGTTCACGAGAGGGCTCCCCGGTTCTGTTCGGTCAGGCCCTCGGCCACCGGTGCCGGGACCGGCTCGGCGGCGGGGCGGCGGGCGCTGTCGCTGATCTTCAGCAGGATGGCGATCAGCGCCCAGTTGGCCACCAGCGACGAACCGCCCTGGGCCAGGAAGGGCATGGTCATACCGGTCAGCGGGATCAGTCCGGTGACACCGCCGGCCACCACGAAGACCTGGAGTGCGAAGGCGGAGGAGAGGCCGACCGCGAGCAGCTTGCCGAACGGGTCGCGGGTGGCGACCGCTGTCCGCAGGCCGCGCTGCACGATCAGCCCGTAGAGCACGAAGATCGCCATCATGCCGGTGAGCCCGAGCTCCTCGCCGAACGAGCCGAGGATGAAGTCGCTCTTGGCGGCGAACTGGATCAGCCAGGACCGGCCCTGGCCGAGCCCGGTGCCGGTGGTGCCGCCGGAGCCGAAGGCCATCAGGGTCTGGCCGATCTGCTCGGTGGACCCCTTCGGCGGGGTCGGGGCGAACGCGGCCATCGGGTCCAGCCAGGCGTCGATCCGGGTCTTCACGTGCGGTTCGGAGGTGGCCACCAGGGCCGCGCCGCTGATCGACATCAGCAGGCCGAAGACGATCCAGCTGGTCCGCTCGGTGGCGACGTAGAGCATCACCACGAACAGGCCGAAGAACAGGAACGAGGTGCCCAGGTCGGTCTCGAACACCAGGATCAGGATCGAGATCAGCCAGACCACGATGATCGGCCCGAGGTCGCGCCCGCGCGGCAGGTACAGGCCCATGAACCGGCGGCTGGCCAGCGCCAGCGCGTCCCGCTTGACCATCAGGTACCCGGCGAAGAACACGGTCAGGATGATCTTGGCGAACTCGCCCGGCTGGATCGAGAAGCTGCCGAACCGGATCCAGATCTTGGCACCGAAGTCCTCGTCCCGGGTGGGGAAGAAGGCCGGTGCGGCCAGCAGCACCAGCGCCACCACCATGGAGATGTAGGTGTACCGCTGCAGGATCCGGTGGTCCTTGAGCAGGATCACCACGCCGATGAAGAGCGCCACCCCGAGCCCCGACCACATCAGCTGGTTGGGGGCGGCCGCGAAGTTCTTCCGCAGCAGCGATCCGGCCTTGTCGAGCCGCCAGATCATCACCAGGCCGAGCCCGTTCAACAGGGTGGCCAGCGGTAGCAGCAGCGGGTCGGCGTACGGCGCGAACCGCCGCATCACCAGGTGCGCCACCGCCGCCAGTGCGCCCAGGCCGAGGCCGTAGCCCAGCATGCCGGACGGCAGCTTCTGGTCCATCGCCAGGCCGACGTTGGCGTACGCCAGCATCGGCACCAGCACCGCGAACGCCAGCAGCACCAGTTCGGTGTTGCGGCGGTTGGGGGCGCCCTGCGGGGTGATGGTGGTGGTCTCCCGACGCCGGCGGCGCGGTTCCTCACTACCGGTCTGACTACTGCTCAGGTCAAAGGTGCTCACGTGAAGGCCGCTCCCCGACGGCAGTGGGACAGCTGTAGGTCGGTGGCGCTACTGGGTCGGGCAGGAGGAAGCCAGCTTCTGCTCCTGCTCGGTCAGGACCGGCACGGTGCCGGGCGGCGTCGCGGCCACCTTCTTGCAGACGGCCACCTGGTCGCCCAGCTGCTTCACCTGCTCCTCGGCGTCGGTCAGGCTGGTGGCCTGGATGGTCTTGGTCACCTGGGTCCGCTGGTAGGCGGGCAGGAACTTCAGCTCGACCTCGCCGTGTGCCCGGTAGACCGAGGACAGATCGATGCCGGCCAGGGTCTGGTTGATGCCGCGGTAGACCGCGACCGACTCGCCGTCGGCCCCGACGTAGTACTGGTCCTGGGTCCAGCGCCAGCCGAAGTAGCCGGCGCCGCCGAGCAGTCCGAGCAGGACCAGCAGGGCGACCGAGAGCTTGAGCCAGCGGCGCTTGCGGCGCGGCTCGTCCTCGTACTCCTCGTACGGCTCCTGGGCCGGGTAGCCCTCGGCGGGGCCGAAGCCGGGCTGGTAGCCGTCGGCCGGGCCGAAGGCGCCCTGCGGGGCCTGCGGGCGGCCCAGGCCGGCCGCGCGGCCGGCCGGGGTGTTCAGGATCGCCTGGTCGGTGGCGCCGGGCGGGGTGTCGGCCACCGCGCCCACCACCACCGGGACGTCGGCCAGGCCGCTGCTGAGCAGGTCGGTGGCGCCGACGTCGAGGACGTCCGCGACCACGCAGGTGATGTTGTCCGGGC
This sequence comes from Kitasatospora sp. NPDC002040, assembly GCF_040296785.1. NCBI lineage: Bacteria > Bacillati > Actinomycetota > Actinomycetes > Kitasatosporales > Streptomycetaceae > Kitasatospora > Kitasatospora sp. NPDC002040. The sequence goes on from NZ_JBEOXV010000001.1 coordinate 73,536, forward strand.
CGCCGCCGCGCAGCGCCAGCTGGATCAGCTCCTGGACGGTCTGCTCGGGGGAGTAGTAGCTCCCGAGCGTCTCCTCCAGGGTCTGGTGGCTGACCGGGCCCGACAGGCCGTCGGAACAGATCAGGTAGCGGTCCCCGGCCCGGACCTCGCGGATCGACAGGTCGGGCTCGACCTGGCCGCGGCCGTCCAGGGCGCGCATCAGCAGTGAGCGCTGCGGGTGGGTCTCGGCCTCCTCCGGGGTGATCCGGCCCTCGTCCACCAGCCGCTGCACCCAGGTGTGGTCCTGGGTGATCTGGCTGAGCGAGCCGTCCCGGAGCAGGTAGGCGCGGGAGTCGCCGATGTGGACCAGGCCCATCCGCTGCCCGGTCCAGAGCATCGCGGTCAGGGTGCAGCCCATGCCCTCGAGCTGCGGGTCCTCGTCGACCATCTGGCGCAGCCGCTCGTTGGCGCCGTGCACCGCGTCGTTGAGCAGGGTGAGCAGGTCGGCACCGGGGACGTCCTCGTCCAGCCGGACGATCGACCCGAGCACCTCGGAGGAGGCGACCTCGCCGGCCGCCGCCCCGCCCATGCCGTCGGCGACCGCCAACAGCCGCGGTCCGGCGTAGCCGGAGTCCTCGTTCCCCTCCCGGATCAGCCCCTTGTGGGATCCGGCGGCGAAGCGCAGCACGAGACTCATGCGGTCCGAGCCCTCCTTCGGGTGGACGGTGTGCTGTCCCTCATGCGCCGCTACTTCCGCAGTTCGATGACGGTCCTGCCGATTCGGATCGGCATGCCCGGCTGGAGCGGTGTCGGCGCGGTGAGCCGCTGCCGGTCCAGATAGGTGCCGTTGGTGGAGCCTAGATCCTCGACCGTCCACTGCCCAGTCTGATCGGGGTAGATCCTGGCATGCCGGGAGGACGCGTAGTCGTCGTCCAGCACGATCGTGGAGTCATGGGCCCGGCCGAGGGTGATGGTCTGCCCCTGGAGGGCGACCGTCGTACCGGCCAACGAGCCCTGGACGACCACGAGTTGGGTCGGGCCGCCACGGCGGCGACCGCCCTGGGTGGGCGGCCCGGACGCCTGCTGCGGCGGCCGACCGGCTCCGCCGGGGCCGGCGGTCGCGGCCGCCGGGGCGGCGGAGCGCCTGGTGGTGCGCTGGTTCACCTTGGTGCCGAACAGATCACTGCGGATCACCTGCACGGCAACGATGACGAACAGCCACAGCACGGCGAGGAAACCCAGCCGCATGACCGTGAGGGTCAGTTCTGACATAACCGCCCGCTCTACCCTTCGACCTGTCGGTAGACGATGGTGGTGCTGCCCAGGACGATCCGTGAGCCGTCGCGGAGCGTAGCGCGCTGGGTGTGCTGTCCGTCCACCACGATGCCGTTGGTCGACCCGAGGTCCAGCACCATCGCGGGCGTGCCGGGGCGGATCTCGGCGTGCTTGCGGGAGACCCCGGGGTCGTCGATCCGCACGTCGGCCTCGGTGGAGCGGCCGAGCACGCAGGCGTTCCCGGTGATCTGGTGGCGCTGCCCGTTGACCTCGATCCAGCGCCGGGTGGCGGCGCCGGTGTGGCCCGCGCCGGGGAACGGCCGGACGTTGCCGCCCGCCTGAGGGGGCGTCGGAGGCATCGAAGGGGGTGCGACGGGCGGCGGCGGCGCGCCGTACGGGGCTGCGCCCTGCTGCTGCCACGGTGCGCCGGGCGCGGGCGGCGTGGGCGGACGCCCGTACCCCGGCTGGGCGCCCGGAGCGGGGGCGGCGGGGGCCTGCGGCGCGGGCGGCTGCTCGGCCGCCAGCGTCCGGCTGCGCACCCGGTAGAGCCCGGTGTCCAGGTCGTCGGCCTTCTCCAGGCTGACCTGGAGCGGGCCCATGAAGCTGTACCGCTGCGCCTCGGCGTACTCGCGCACCATCCCGGCCAGCTCGGTGCCGAGCTGGCCCGAGTAGGGGCTGAGCCGCTCGTGGTCGTGCGGGCTGAGCTCGACGATGAAGTCGTTCGGGACCACGGTGCGGTCGCGGTTCCAGATGGTGGCGTTGTTGTCGCACTCGCGCTGGAGCGCGCCCGCGATCTCCACCGGCTGGACCTCGGACTTGAACACCTTGGCGAAGGTGCCGTTCACGAGACCCTCGAGTCGCTGCTCGAACTTCTTCAGTACTCCCACTGGGGCACCCCCTTCCAAGGGCGTTCGATCCGGCCGCTGCGCGGGCCCGATTGCGGTACTTCCGTACTGATCGTATCCACGCCCGGGCCATCCGTACGGTTCCCCTGGCACGGCGGGGCGCAAGCCAGGGCTACCCGGGGCGGGCCCGGCTCACCCCTCGCTCACCCGTTCGCCTGCACCCGACCGGCCACCTGCTGCGGCGACCCGGGCGGCCGGCGACCCGGTTGCCCCGCTCCGGTTGCGGACCGCCGGGAAGGGATTTTTGGCTCACCCGCAGGTCGTGCTAATGTTTTCCACGTCGGAAGGGGCAGCCGCAAGGCAGCCGGACAGAAGGCCAGCGAGACCCAGGTCGAGCCAGCCGGAAGAACTTACGGCGACACCCATGCGCGGGTGGCGGAATAGGCAGACGCGCTGGATTCAGGTTCCAGTGCCCGAAAGGGCGTGGGGGTTCAACTCCCCCCTCGCGCACCAGCAGAAGGTGCCTCTCGAAAGAGAGGCACCTTCTCTTGTTTTCCGCCCACGGACCCCCACAGCGCCCGCTCGGGCCGCTCCCAGGACGGGTCGGCGGAGCACGAACGTCCTCAGACTCCTCCCAGGTGGCCGTGCCACGCTGTGGCAGCCGTCGTCGCCGGTCCCTGTCTCCGGGGCGGAGCGACCGGTGCCCAAGAGCGTCACCCAGCTCTCCTGGAGTCCCCATGCCCGTTGCCGTTCCGGGGGGCCGTACCGTCCGGCGCCTGGTGCGCCGCCTGTGCCGGCCGCCCGTCCGGGCCGCCTTCGCCTCCGCTGCCGCCTCCGCCGGGCCGGAACCCGCGCCCGACCCGGTGGCCCTGACGGAGCGTCGGCTGCTCGGGCTCCACCCCGGCCTGGTCCGGCACGCCGGACACCTGGCCGGGGTCCGGGACGACCTGCTGTCCTGGCAGGCCAGGGACGCCAACCTGGGCGAGGTGGCCGGGGCCCTGGACGCGGCCGGCCTCGACTACGCGCTGGTACCCGGTCACGGCTTCCGGCACCGGCTGGCGATCCGGCCGGGGGACCGGGCCGCCGTCCTGGAGAGCTGTGTCGCGGCCTTCGCCGACCAGCCGGTCTACTTCGAACTGCTCGGACACGGAAGGGAGTTGGGCCTGAACCCGGCCGAAGGGCTGCCCGCGCTGGTGGCGGCGGTCGAGCGGGTCCCCGAACCGGAACCGGCCGGCGCGGCGGAGCCGGCCGAGCCGCCGGAGCCCGAGCGGGTCAAGGGCCTGCGGGTCTTCCGTCCGAGCGTCACCACCGGCCGGACGCTGTACTACGGCGCCGACCACGGCTGCGAGCTGGAGTTCTGGGACGCGGACGCGGAGGGCTCCGGTGCGGTCGCCTCGATCGACGAGACGCCGTTCGGCTCGTGGCTGCCCTCGCTGGAGACCAGCGCCTCGGTGCGGATCGCCGACCGCGACGTCCCGGTGCTCGGCCTGCTGGCGGGGACCTTCCCCGGGGACATCGACTTCCCGATCGACGCCGTGATCACCTGGGTGGACGACACCGACGAACGGTGGCAGCAGCGCCGGGCCGGGGCGCTGGCCGCGGCGGAGCCCGAGCTCCGGCTGGACGCCGCCGACCACCGCTACCGGAACCGGGACGAACTGCGGTACTGCCTGCGCTCGATCGCGAGCTACGCCCCGTGGGTGCGCCGGATCTTCCTGGTCACCGACGACCAGGTGCCGGCCTGGCTGGACACCGCCCACCCCGGGGTGACGGTGGTGGCGCACCGCGAGCTGTTCGCGGACCCGGGCGTGCTGCCGGTCTTCAACTCGCACGCGATCGAGACCCAGCTGCACCGGATTCCCGGCCTGGCTGAGCACTTCCTCTACTTCAACGACGACCTGTTCCTCGGGCGGCCGGTCCGGCCGCAGTCGTTCTTCCTCGGCAGCGGGCTGCCCCGGGTGGTCCGGAACAGCAGGACGGTGCCGCCCGGCGGGCGCAGCACGGCGGACAGCGTCTACACGGCCGCGCAGAAGAACGCCCGGGCCGTCCTGCTGGACGCCTTCGGCCGGATCTACCCGCAGATCCTCAGCCACTCGCCGTACCCGCTCTGCCGGAGCCTGCTGGCCGCCTCGGCCGAGCGGTTCGCGGCGGGGCTGGCGGCCACCGGCCGGTCCGTGTTCCGCAGCGCGGCCGACCTGCCGCCGATCACGCTCGCGCTGTACGCGGCGCACGCCACCGGGCAGGCGGTGGACGCCCGGCTGGAGCACTTCTACGCGGTCACCGACCGGCCCGGTGAACTCGACCGGCTGGCCGACCTGTTGGGCCGGCGCTGGGCGGACACCTTCTGCCTGGCGGACGGCGGTGGCGGCGAGGTCCCGGCCGAGGAGCAGGGCCGGGTGCTGGCCGCCTTCCTGCGCGACTACTTCCCGGTGGCCTCCCCGTACGAGCTCGCGCCGCCGGCCGGGCCCGGGTCGGCCGGGGCGGCCGGGCCGGACTGACGGCGGACCGGGAACGGCCGGCTACTCGCCCGCGGCCGGCAGCTCGGCCCGGACCACGAACCCGCCCTCGGGCGTGGGCGCCGCGAGCAGGCTGCCGCCGAGCAGGACGGCCCGCTCCCGCAGCCCGACCAGGCCGTGGCCGCCGCCGGGCAGCGCCTGGGCGGTGTCGGCCGGCCGGGTCGGCGGCCCGTTCCTGACCTCGACCAGCAGCCGGGTGCCCCGGACGCTGATCCGGACCTCCACGGTCGCGCCCGGGGCGTGCTTGCTGATGTTGGTGAACGCCTCCTGGACGGTCCGGAACGCGGCCCGCTCGACCGCCTCCGGCCAGGGCCGGTCGCCCGCCGCCAGGGTGCTGTTGACGGTCAGTCCGCTGTTCTCGATCAGCTTGGGCAGATCGGCCAGCCGGGGCTGCGGGGCCAGCGGGTCCTCGCCCCTGACCCCGGCCGCGCGCAGCACCCCGACCATCTGCCGCAGCTCCTCCAGGGTGCGGACGGAGAGCTCCCGGATGGTCCGCGCGGTGGATCGGGCGGCCGGGTCGGCGGTGCTCACCTGGAGCGCCCCGGCCTGGATGCTGATCAGGCTGACCTGGTGCGAGACCACGTCGTGCATTTCCCGGGCCAGCCGGGCCCGCTCGGTGCTGAGCACCCGGTCGGCCAGCAGCCGGTTCTCCCGCTGCCGTCCCATGGTCAACTCGTCCAGCCGAGCCGCGAGTTCGGCCCTGGTCCGGGCCAGCAGGCCGATCGCGGCGGGGGCGGCGCCGAGCATCACGCACTGGATGGCGTACAGCGCGTTGTCCCGGTCGAGCGCCAGCGGGTGGTCCTGCAGCGGCCAGTGGAAGAACTCGACCAACGCGAACACGCTGGCGCAGAGCGTGGTGATCCGCAGCCCGGGCCGGTACGCGGCGACCGAGTAGACCGCGGTGATCGGGGCGATCCAGATGTAGTTCACGAAGGTGCCTGGCAGCACCAGCAGCAGCGCCAGCAGCGGGCAGCGGCGGCGCAGCAGCAGGGCCGCGGTGGCCAGCACCGACAGCGCCAGCTCCCACCAGGACGAGCCCTTGGCGACCAGCGCGGCGTCCATGGCGGCGAGCAGCACCGGGACCAGCAGCATCAGCCAGGGCGCGGTGAGCCAGGCCGGGCGGCCGGCTCTGGCGGGGCCCGCGGAGCTCACGCGCCCGGCCCGGGCGGGGTGCGGACCAGCCCGGCCCGGTTGGCCACCACGGCGGCCTGCACCCGGTTGGCGGCGCCGAGCTTCCCGAGGATGGCGCTGATGTGGTCCTTGACGGTGCCGGTGCCGAGGAAGAGCCGGTCGGCGATCTCGGCGTTCGACAGGCCCTCGCCGAGCAGGGCCAGCACGTCCAGCTCACGGCCGGTCAGACCGCGGGTCAGCGCGGCGGACTCGGCGTCCGGGCCGCCGCCCTCGACGTAGCCGCTGATCACCGTGCGGGTCACGGTCGGCGAGAGCACGCTGCCGCCGGCCGCGAGCACCCGGACGGCGTGCACCAGCTGCTCGGGGGCGGTGTCCTTGAGCATGAAGCCGGCCGCCCCGGCCCGCAGCGCGGTGCCGATGTACTCGTCGGTGTCGAAGGTGGTCAGCATCGCGACCGCCGGGGGGTGCGGCAGGGCGCGGAGCCGGCGCAGCACCGAGATGCCGTCCTGGTCGGGCATCCGGATGTCGAGCAGCACCACGTGTGGCCGAAGCTGGACGACCTTCTCCTCCGCCTGTCCGCCGGAGCAGTCGCCCACGACTTCCAGGTCGGCGGCGGAGCCGACGATCAGGCCGAGGCCGGAGCGGACCAGGATCTCGTCGTCCACGATCAGGACGCGGATCGCCGTCATGGTCTCTCCCTTGAGGTGGTGGGGCTGCTGGTCCTTCGAGCCTAGGGGCAGGTCGGAGCGGGTGCGGCGGCGGGCGGTGGGAGAGCACCCCCGCCGTTCGGCGGGGTGCGGAATCCGCTACCGGGTTCACGTAATTCTCATCCGGGGTGGGCCACGATGGAATGCGGTGTAACCCGCGTGTGGGTGATCGCGTGCGGATGCGCCGTCACAACTGATCGTTTGGAATTGAGCTGTGTCCTCCACTGTGAAGCCGGAGCCTGCGAACACCCCTGGCGAGCACTCCGGTGCCGCCGCCCGCCTGCTGGCCCGCTGGCGGCCCAGGGCCGCCAGGGCGACGGTCTGGTACCTCCGGCTGCTGGCGCTGCTGAATCTGGTGGCCGTGCTCGCCGTCCCGTTCCGGGACCAGGTCCAGACGCACAACGAGGGCGAGTACTTCACCCCGTACCTGATGACGGCCGGGCTCACCTCGGCGGTGCTCTCGCTGCTGCTGGCGGTGGCGATGCGGCGGCGCAAGCGGGCCGCGTGGATCTTCAACACGGTGGTGTCGGGCCTGTTCTTCCTGCTCTACCTGACCGCGATGGTCTGGACGGAGGACGGGGTCAGGTTCAACCACCACCCGTTCAACTACTTCTCCACCGTGCTCACCGGCCTGTTCTTCCTTTCCCTGCTGGTCGGGCGCAAGGAGTTCACCTCCAAGGGCGACCGCTCCAACCCGCTGGCTGCGGTGGCGGCCTTCGCCGGCGGCCTGCTGCTCGGCGGCGGGATCGGTGCCCTGCTGGTCGGGATGACCAACACCGTCGCCGGGTCCGACTTCGGCGACCGGTTCGGCTACTCGATCGCCCGGATGATCACCTTCCAGCCGACCGAGCACGCCTCCACCGTGATCTCCGTCCCCACCTGGGTGAACGGGACGATCAACCTGATGAGCGCGGTGCTCTTCCTGCTGGTGATGTACGTGGCGTTCCGCAGCCCGCGCGGCCAGGAGCTGCTCACCCCCGAGGACGAGCAGAAGCTGCGCGGCCTGCTGGACCGGCAGGGCGAGCGGGACTCGCTGGGCTACTTCGCGCTCCGCCGGGACAAGGCGGTGATCTTCTCGCCGAGCGGCAAGGCGGCGGTGGCGTACCGGGTGCTGGGGGGCGTCTCGCTGGCGTCCGGGGACCCGATCGGCGACCCGGAGGCCTGGCCGGGCGCGATCGACAGCTGGCTGGCCGAGGCTCGCGAGCACGCCTGGGTGCCGGCCGTGATGGGGGCCTCCGAGGAGGCCGGTGTGATCTACGCCCGGCACGGTCTGGACGCGCTGGAGCTGGGTGACGAGGCGATCGTCGAGCTGGACGAGTTCTCGCTGGACGGCCGGGCGATGCGGGTGGTCCGGCAGGCGTACAACCGGGTCAAGCGGGCCGGCTACACCGTCCGGGTCAGGCGGCACGAGGACATCCCCGAGGCGGAGATGGCCGAGCTGGTCGACAAGGCCGACCACTGGCGGGACGGGGCCACCGAGCGCGGTTTCTCGATGGCGCTCGGCCGCCTCGGCGACCCGGACGACGGCCGCTGCGTGATGCTGGAGTGCCACGACTCCGAGGGCGAGCTGCAGGCGCTGCTGAGCTTCGTGCCCTGGGGGGCGAACGGGCTCTCGCTGGACCTGATGCGCCGGGCCCGGGACACCGAGAACGGCCTGATGGAGTTCATGGTGATCGAACTGCTGCAGCGGTCGAAGGAGGTCGACCTGGAGCGGGTGTCGCTGAACTTCGCGATGTTCCGGTCGGTCTTCGAGCGCGGTTCGAAGCTGGGTGCGGGCCCGGTTCTGCGGCTCTGGCGGTCGGTGCTCGGATTCTTCTCGCGCTGGTGGCAGATCGAGTCCCTCTATCGGGCCAACGCCAAGTACCGGCCGATCTGGGAGCCGCGTTATCTGCTGTTCGAGAAGAGCAGCGAGATTCCCCGGATCGGAATCGCCAGCGCGCGCGCCGAGGGTTTCATCACCGCGCCCAGTCTTCCCGCCCTGTTCCGCCGCCGGCACGTCCGGCCCACCGCCGCCGAGGCGGCAGCGGCCGCACTGCCGGTCCCGGAACGCGGCGGGGAGGGTTAGTCCTCCGCCGGGGGGCGGAGGACTCCCGCCGGGTACCAGCCGACCGGCGGAGGCATTTGCGGGTTTATCCCCCTGGAGGATGACCCGACTTCCACTCTGGAGCTGATGCGGCGCGTTTATCGGATACCTACTGTTGATGTAGGACGCCACGGATTAATGGTGTGCGGACAGTAGGAGTGAGAACGGGGACAGCAGTGATTCAGCACGGAGCGCTCAGGCGGGCCGCAGTGGCCGAGTGGGGCACGTTGTTCACGACCGTCAGGTCGGAGATCGCGCGCAAACGGTTCGCCGCCGTGCCACTGGCGACCACGGCCACTCTGCTGGTGCTGCTGTTCAGCATCGTCCAGCACCTCCCGGGCGGGGAGCGCTTCGTCAACCACGTCGGCGTGGTCAAGGCCGGCCTGCCGCTCGACGTCTCGCTGCTGCGCACCCCGCTCTCGCTGTACGTCCCCGCGCTCGACCTGCCGGTCTGGGGCGCGCTGGTGCAGGTCTTCCTGGTGTTCGGCCTGGCCGAGCTGGTGCTCGGGCGGCGGCTGACCCTGGTGGTGGCCTACGTCTGCACCCTGGCCGGGACGCTGTTCGCCCGGGTCGGCGTGGCGATCGGCCCGGACCACCTGTTCGGCTTCCCCGCCTCGGTGGCGCACGTCCGGGACACCGGCCCCTCGGCCGCCGTGGTCGCGCTGGCGGTCGTGGTGGCGTTCCGCTGCCGGGCCTGGTGGACGGGCGGGCTGGTGGCTGCGGTGATGATCGGCGAGGCGGTCGTGCTGCCCAACCTGGCCGGGCTGGAGCACGTGGTGGCGCTGCTTGCGGCGGTGCTGATCGCGGTCGGGGTCGAGGTGTTCGGCGACTTCTGGCCGCGGGTGCTGGCCGGGGTCGGCGCCGCCACCTCGGTGGCCACCGAGGCCCGGCGCCGACGGTCGGCCGGCGCCGTGGTCTCCTGAGCGGTCTCCTGCGGCCGGCCGGCTCTCCCCGGACGGCTCAGCTCCGCGGCAGGCCCAGCTCGAACCAGACCACCTTGCCGACCGCCTTCCTGGCGGTGCCCCACTTCTCGGCCAGCTTGCTCACCAGGTTGAGGCCCCGGCCGTTCTCGTCCAGCTCCTCCGAGGGCTCCAGCGAGGGCAGGTTGTGGTTGTCGTCGCTGACCTCGACCAGCAGCTTGTCCACCCGGATCAGCTGGAGCTGGACGTGGTCCCGGGCGACCCGGACGGCGTTCGTCACCAGCTCGCTGACCAGCAGCTCCACCGTGTCGGTGAGCCCGGTCAGCTGCCAGGCGGCCAGCTGCTCGCGGACCAGCTTCCTGGCCCGGCGGACCTCGGTCTCGTCCACCGCCAGCTCCCAGGTCTGCACGTCGGTCGGCGCGACCCCGTCGAAGCGGGCCACCAGCAGGGCGATGTCGTCCTGCCGGTCCTCCGAGTGCAGCCGCTCCAGCACCACGTCGCAGGCCTCCTCCGGGCTCTGCTTCGGGTCGATCAGGTTCCCGCAGAGCGCCGCCAGGCCCGCCCCTATGTCGCCGCCCCTGACCTCGACCAGGCCGTCGGTGCAGAGCACCAGCATCGAGCCGTCCGAGACGTCGATCTTCTTCGAGACGAACGGCACCCCGCCGACCCCGATCGGCGCGCCGGACGGGATCTCCAGCAGCTCGCCGGTGCCGTCCGGGTGCACCAGCACCGGTGGCACGTGCCCGGCGCTGGCCAGCTCGCAGGTCCGGTTGATCGGGTCGTAGACCGCGTACAGGCAGGTCGCCAGGTGGTCGTCGCCGAGCTTGTGGGCCAGGTTGTCCAGGTGGCGCAGCAGCTGGCCGGGCGGCAGGTCGAGCGCGGCCAGGGTCTGCATCGCCGTCCGGAACCGGCCCATCGCGGCTGCCGAGAGCAGGCCGTGGCCCATCACGTCGCCGACCACCAGGGCGACCCGGCTGCCGGGCAGCTGGATCGCGTCGAACCAGTCGCCGCCCACCTCGGCCTTCTGGTCGCCGGGCAGGTAGCGGTGCGCGATCTGGACGCCGGGGATCTTCGGCGGGCGGGTCGGGATCATCGAGCGCTGCAGGATGGTGGCGGTCTTCGCCTCCATCCGGTGCAGCCGGGCGTTGTCCAGCGAGAGCGCGGCCCGGGCGGCCAGCTCGCGCAGGGTGGCCGCGTCGGCGTGGTCGAACGGCGCCCGGTCGGGCAGCCGGATCAGCTTGAGGATGCCGAGCACGGTGCCCCGGGCCGAGAGCGGCAGCACCAGCATCGAACGGTCCATCACCACCGGGACCAGCTCCGGGCCGCCGAGCGAGGCCGCGTAGTCGACCGCCACGTCCGGGTTGATCACCGGGACCAGCACCGGGTGGTTCTCCTGCAGGGCCAGGCCGGGCGGGGTGGAGCGCGGCATCGCCAGCAGCGCGCCCTCGTCCAGGACGTGCTCCCACTGGCCCGAGGTGGCGTTGAAGGCCCGGGCCACCCGGCGCAGCATCGTGGTGTCGGAGGGGCGGCCGATCGGCAGCACCGAGTCGGAGATCAGCCCGTCCCGCAGGTCGACGCAGGCGAAGTCGGCGATGCTCGGCACCAGCACCTCGCACAGCTCGCGCGCGGTGGTGTCCAGGTCCAGCGTGGTGCCGACCCGGTTGCCGACCTCGCTCAGCAGGGCCAGCTGCTCGCCGGCCTGACTGTTGGTCAGCACCTCGACGGCGGGGGAGGGGGCGGCGGGCTGCGGCGGCCCCGGGCGGTGCACCCAGCCGGTGCCGTTGGTACTGCCGTTGTTGTTGTTGCTGTTGGTGGCGCTCCCGGTGCGGTCGGCTGCGGAATCGATGGCGGGGCCTCCCGGAGTAGGGACGGTGGACGGGGGCGGCAGCGGGGTGCTCGCCCCGCGTGGGGCGGGGACCGCCCCGTTGCCGCTGGTCAGGACCTGGAGGGAGCCGTCGGCGGCCGGGCGCTGCGGCTCGGCCGGACGCCGCCCGGCCCGGGGCTGGGCGGCCCGCTGCTGCGCGGTCGGGTAGCGGCGGCCGAGGCCGGTGGCGATGGCGCGCAGCGGACCGGCGGGCTCGTACGGCTGCACCGGGAGCCGGGTGGTGGCGTCCACCCAGAGCGCGGGCAGGCCCGCCGCGCCGAGCTGGGCCAGCAGCCGGACCCGCCGCTCCGCGGAGCAGCTCGGCAGCAGCGCGGCCAGCGGCCCGGCGTCGCCCTGCCCGGGCGGGGTCAGGGCGGGCTCGACCCGGTGCAGCCCGCCGACCGGCCCGGGGGCGGGGGCGAACGGGAGGTGGTGCGCGCCGAGCGCGATCCTGGGCCCGCCGGTGCGCAGCGGGCGGGCGTCGGCGGCCAGTGCGAGCAGGCCCCGGCCGGTGGGCTCGGTCACCGGGTAGGCCCACCAGAACACGTCCCGCAGCCGCTCCTCCCGGTCGATCACGGCCATCGGGCCGGCCCAGGCGGCGCTGCCGGTCTGGGTCAGGTCGTCGAGGGTGTCCAGCGCGTCGCACCTGCGGGCGGAGCCGGCCGATCTGGGCAGCGTCTCCGGGCGGGGCTCGACGGCGGGCAGCAGCCCGGAGGCCGTCCGGCCGAAGGCCACTTCGGCCCGGTGGCCGAACAGCTCCTCGGCCGCCCGGTTCCAGTACGCGATCCGGCCGTCCGGATCGACCAGCACGGCGGCCAGTCGCACCAGGGCGACGACTGACGGCTGGTCAGCCGACGGTGTGGGGTCTGGCTGGTCCACCATGAATTGGGTCTGCTCCCGCCCTGGCCGCCGCTTCCTGTCTGTCCGGTCCCGCTGCACCTTCCAGCGAAGCACGGCGGGGGACGACACTGAAAGCGAATCGGGGAGATTCGTAAGTATCAGTTGCGTGTCACCCTCTGCACGCCCCCTTGTACCACCGGTTCAGCCGGAGCCGCCCGGGTAGGGTGACAGGCCGTATCCCCCGGACGGAGGCACAGCAGGTGAGCGCGGAGAGCAGCAGCCCCGTCCAGTGGGCGGACCAGGAGCGTTGGCAGCTGGAAGAACGGGTGGCGGCGACCGAGCTGGCCTGGTTGACGCTGGAGGTGGACGTCGAGACCCTGCGGGTCGAGATCGACAACTTCGCGCTGATCCACCACCAGCTGCTGGGCCCGCTGTACGCGCGCCTGGACGAGCTGGACGCCCTGGTCGCGGAGACCGTGGCGGCCCGGACCGGTGACCCGGAGGACGTCCGCCGGGCGGCCGAGGCGCGGCACCGGGTGGACGAGCTGCCCGACCTGGACGCGCTCTTCGACAGCCTGCCGCCGGAGGCCCCGGCCGAGCCCGAGCCGCCCCGCCGGGTCCGCCCGGACAAGGAGGCGCAGCGGCTCTACCGCGAGCTGGCCCGCCGGGCGCACCCGGACCTGACCACCGACCCGGCCGAGCAGGAGCGCCGGGTGGCCTTCATCGCCCGGGTCAACGAGGCGTACGCGCACGGCGACGCCAGGGCACTGGCCGAGCTGACCGAGGAGTGGTCCACCGCGCCGGAGGCGGCCCCGGCCCCGGAGGCGCCGGACCGGCTGGACTGGCTGCGCCAGCGGCTGGAGTGGCTGACCGGGAAGATCGGCCGGCTGGCCACCGAGCAGGTGCGGCTGGAGAACACCCCGATGGGCGAGCTGCTCCGGCTCGCCCCGCAGGAGCCGGACCGGCTGCTGGAGGAGCTGGCCGACCAGCTGCTCGGGCAGGCGGCGGCGAAGCAGGCCGAGTTGGAGCGGCTGCTGGCCGCTCCGGGCGACAATGGCGTTGACCACCAACGGACCCAGGAGACCCAGACGATGTTCGCGCAGCAGATCCCCACCACCGATGCCGCTTCGGTGCCCGCCGACGCCCCGCTGCTCGACGTCCGCGAGCAGGACGAGTGGGACGCCGGGCACGTGGACGGCGCCCTGCACGTCCCGATCGGCGAGGTGATCGCCCGGATCGAGGAGCTCCCGGACGGGAAGCTGTACGTGCTCTGCCGGGTCGGCGGCCGGTCCGCCCAGGTGGTGCAGTACCTGGTCGCCCAGGGCCGCGAGGCGGTCAACGTGGACGGCGGCATGTTCGCCTGGGAGGCGGCCGGCCGCCCGATGGTGAGCAGCGACGGCCGGGACGCCTTCGTTCTCTAGTAGCTCCCGTCCCCGTAGGGCAGGATGACCGGGCAACCGCAGCCCGACGGGAGGATCCGGCCGTGCGTACCTGGTCCACCCCGGCGCTGGTGGTGCTCTGCGGCACCGGGGCGGTGCTGCTCGGCGGCACCGCCCTGTTCCTGGCCGCGCTGTTCCTGCACTCGGCGCCGTCCAACGCGCTCTCCCAGCGGTACCGGACCGAGCTGGACGCGGTGGTCTACCCGGAGTTCGAGCAGAACTGGCGGCTGTTCGCGCCCAATCCGCTCCAGCAGAACGTGGCGGTGGACGTCCGGGTGCAGACCATCGCCGCCGACGGCACGGTGACCACCGGGGAGTGGGGCGGTCTGACGGCGGGTGACATCGAGGCGGTCCGGGGCAATCCGGCGCCGAGCCACGTGGACCAGAACCTGCTCCGCCGGGCCTGGGACTTCTACGAGGCCACCCACGGGGAGCAGGAGAGCACCGGCGCCCGGCCCCGGCTGGCCGAGCAGTACCTCAAGCGGATCGCGCTCCAGCGACTCGGCCCGCCGGCCCCGGAGAAGCGGCTGTTCCAGCTCCAACTGCGGTCCAGCACCTCCGAGTTGGCCCCGCCGGCCTGGAGCCGCGAGCAGGTGGACACCGCGCCGAAGTACCGCGAGCTGGCCTGGTGGCCGGTGGACGAGGCGGACCTGCGGGGGCTGTGGTGACCACGCCGCCGCAGCACACCCCGGCCCGGGAGACCCCGCCGCAGCCGGAGCGCCGGCTGCTGGAGGCCATCCCCCGGCAGCGCGGCCCGCTCGCCCGGGCCCGCGGCTCCGGCCGGCTGCGCGCTGCCTTCGAGACCTTCACCACCCGTCCGCTCGCGCCGTACCAGGCGGCGGTGGCCCGGATCGGCTTCGCCCTGGCCTGGGCGGGCTACCTGCTCCGGGAGTGGCCCAACCGCCGGGTGCTGTACGGGGACCTGTCGCCCTGGTCGGCCGAGCTGGCCGGCCGGCTGCTGGCGGAGAACCACGCCTTCACGGTGCTGCCCTGGTACCAGGGGCGGCTCTGGTTCGAGCTGGTCTACCACCTGGCGATCGTGGCGGCGGTGCTGTTCGCGCTCGGCTGGCGGACCAGGGCCAGCGGCGCGGTCTTCCTGGTCACGGTGCTCTCGCTGCAGAACCGCAACGTCTTCGTCGGGGACGGCGGCGACAACGTGGTCCACCTGATGGCGGTCTACCTGGTGCTCACCCGCTGCGCCCGGGTCTGGTCGCTGGACGCCCGGCGCGGCCGGGACGGCGGCGCGCTCTGGCTCTGGCTGCTGCTCGGCGCCCTGCTGGCGGCCGGGCCGCCGTCCTGGCCGTGGCTGCTCTGGCTGGTGGCCGCGCTCTGGTGGGCGGTCGGCCGGTGGCGCCCGGAGGGCGAGGCGCGCGCGGTGCTGGACGCGCTGGCCACCATGCTGCACAACTGCGCCATGCTGGTGATCGCCGTCCAGGTGGTGCTGATCTACGCCACGGCCGGCTGGTACAAGGTGCAGGGTTCGCGCTGGCAGGACGGCACCGCGCTGCACTACCCGCTGCACCTGGACTACTTCACCCCCTGGCCCTGGCTCTCCGGGGTGGTCGGCTCCAGCCTGCTGGTGGTCTTCCTGCTCAGCTACGGGACGGTGATCATCCAGGTCGCGTTCCCGTTCACGCTGTTCAACCGCAGGCTCAAGAACGTGCTGCTGGCGCTGATGATCGCCGAGCACCTGGCCATCGCGGTCCTGCTCGGCCTGCCGTTCTTCTCGCTCGCGATGATCGCCGCCGACGCGGTCTTCCTGCCGACCGCCGCCCTGCTGTGGGTCGAGCGCCGAGTGCGGGGTTCCCGGGGGTCCACCGTCTAAGCTGTGCCGTATGTCCTGGTTTGCGGCCCTGCGTGACAGCGTGCGCGCCGGGCTGAAGGTGGACCGGACCCTCTCCAACCCCAAGCGCGCCCTGCGCGGGGCGGTCGCCGCCGCGCTGGTGGTCTTCCCCACCCTGGCGCTGGCCGGCCCCGGGCCCGCCACCTCCGCCGCGATGGGCGCCTTCATCGCCGGCACCGCCACCTTCCAGCGCAGCTTCCGCCCCCGCGCCTCGCTCGCCGTCGCGGCCGGGATCGGACTGGGCGTCAGCACCTTCTGCGGCTACCTGGCGGTCGGCATCCCCGGCGCCTTCCCGGTGCTGCTCGCGGTCTGGGCCTTCGCCGCCGGGCTGGCCTGGTCGATCGGCCCGAGCGGCGGCGTGGTGGCCAGCACCACCGTCTCGGTGATGCTGGTCGTGGTCCAACTGCCCGTCAGCATCCCCACCGCCCTGGGTCACGGACTGCTCTGCGCCCTCGGCGGCGGCACCCAGGCGCTGGTCGTCACGCTCTGGCCGATCGAGAGCTGGCGGGCCCAGCGCGACGCGCTCGCCGACACCTACGCCGGACTCGCCGACTACGCCCGCCGCCTGCGCCAGGACCCGGTCGCGCACGTCGACCCGGCCCCGTTCATCCTGGCCCGGCAGGCCGCCGCCCTCACCCCCTGGCAGGCCAAGCACCGCCCGGCCGAGCTGAACGGGCTGCGCGGCATCGCCGAACGCGTCCGCCCGACCCTGGCCGCGCTGGCCGACCCCAAGGTCGGCGCCGCCGCCGAAGGCGCAGAGCGGGACCGGGCCCGCGAGGTGCTGGCCGCGGCCGCCGAGGCGATGGACGCGCTGGCCCGGGCGATCCGTACCGGCGACCCGCTCCGGCTGCCCAAGTCCACCCCCGCCCTGACCATGGTCGGCCGGGAGGCCAGGGACGCGGAGGAGGGCCGCAGCGTGCTCACCGGGGCCGCCCGCCGCTCCGCCCGCCGGCTCACCGTGCTGCTCCGCAAGGCCGTCGACACCCTGGACAAGCACGACCAGGACACCGTCAGCAGCCCGGTGATCGGCCCCGGCCTGCACCGGCCGTCGCTGTTCCGGCTGCTTCCGGTCGCGGCCCTGGCCGTCCGTCGCCAGCTCCAGCCGCACTCGGCCGTGTTCCAGCACGCCGTCCGGCTCTCCTGCGTGGTCACCGCCGCCTACCTGGCGGCCCACCTGCTCCACCTGCACCACGGCTACTGGGCCCCGCTCACCGCCGCCATGGTGATGCGCCCCGACTTCGCCCAGACCTACAGCCGGGGCGTGGCCCGGCTGGCCGGCACCGTGGTCGGCGTCGCGGTCAGCACCGCCGTGGTCCAGCTCTTCCACCCCGGCCAGTGGCTCTCTGCCGCGCTGGCGGTGGCCTTCATGGGCGGTGCCTATCTGACGCTCCGTACGGGCTACGCGGTGATGACCGCCTGCGTCTCCAGCTACGTGGTCTTCCTGCTCGGCCTGCAGCCGGGCAACCCGCTGCAGACCGCCGCCGAACGGATCACCCTGACCCTGCTCGGCGGCTCGATCGCGCTGCTCGCCTACGCCCTCTTCCCCACCTGGCAGACCGCCCGGCTGGCCGAGCGCCTGGCCGAGTGGCTGGCCGCCGCCGGGCGGTACGCCGCCGCCGTGCTCGCGGTCTTCGGCGACCCGGCCGGCTCGGAGCACCGGGACGTCCGGACCGCCCTGCTGGACTCCCGGGAGGCCCGCTCGGAGCTGCTCCAGGCGATCGAACGGGCCGACGCGGAGCCGGTCCGGCACGACTCGCACCTGCCCGAGCTGTCCCGCAAGCAGATCGACCGGGCCCGCTCCGCGATCGGCCTGCTCGGCCGCAGCGCCGTGCTGATGGAGGCCCACCTGCCGCCCGAGGACGCCGACCCGGTCCCCGGCACGGCCGAGTTCGCCGAGGAGCTGCGGGACGCCACCGCGATCGCCGCCGCCGCGCTGCTGATCGGCGACCCGGTCGACTTCACCGCGCTGCGCGACGCGCACCGGCGCTGGGAGGCGCAGCTGGGCGACCAGGCCGGCAGCGACCGGGTCGAGGTGGCCCGGGCGGGCTCCCGGCTGCTGCTCTCCGCCCTGACCGACCTGGAGAAGGCCACCCGCGCCAAGCGCCCCGTACCCTCGGGGGCGTGAGCAGCAGCATCGGCACCCCGCACGCGGGCGAGCAGTACGACGACGCCTTCGTCCCCGACGACCGCGAGATCGGGGTCGGCCCGCACCCCGAACCCTGGCCGGACGGCCCGCACTACGACCCCGAGCTGCTCGCCCACGGCGACCGACGCAACGTCACCGACCAGTACCGGTACTGGACCCGGGAGGCGATCGTCGCCGACCTGGACACCCGGCGGCACGGCTTCCACGTCGCGGTGGAGAACTGGCAGCACGACTTCAACATCGGCTCGGTGGTCCGCACCGCCAACGCCTTCCTCACCGCCGAGGTGCACATCGTCGGGCGCCGCCGCTGGAACCGGCGCGGCGCCATGGTGACCGACCGGTACCAGCACGTCCGCCACCACGACTCGGTCGCCACCCTGGCCGCCTTCGCCCAGGCCCACGACCTGCCGATCATCGGCATCGACAACCTCCCCGGTGCCGTTCCGATCGAGACCTACCCGCTGCCTGAGCGCTGCATCCTGCTGTTCGGGCAGGAGGGCCCCGGCCTCACCGAGGAGGCCTGGGCCCACGCCGCGGCCGTCTGCTCCATCGCCCAGTTCGGCTCGACCCGGTCCATCAACGCGGGCGCGGCCGCCGCCATCGCCATGCACAGCTGGATCAAGGCGCACGCCTCGGGCGGATAGGGGCCCTGCCGGCGCCGGCCCGGGCTAGCCGAAAAGGAGCCGCCAGGTGTGCGGCCCCGGGAGGCCGTCCGCCTCGCTGCCGGTCCAGCCCTGGGCGGTCTGGAATTCGGCGACGTTGAGCCGGTCGCTCTCGGACCAGGCGGGGCCCGGGCCCTCGGTGTAGTGGCGGCCGTAGCCCTTCTTCACCAGTTGCTCGCCCAGCATCCTGATCTGGTCGTTCGACCGTCCGGGCCCGAACGCGTCCGCGCCGGGGTAGGGAACGGCGGCGGGCGGTACCGGCGGGGGCGAGACCGCCGGGATGTCCTGGCCCCTGCCGTTGACCAGGTAGTCCCAGGTGTCCTTGCCCGGCAGCCCGTCGGCCTCGGCACCGCGCCACCCCTGGGCCAGCTGGAACGCCTCGGTCGCCTTCCGGTCCGCCTCGCCCCAGCTCGGGTCGGGGCCCTCGCCGTAGAAGCGTCCGGCCCCGCGCTTGACCAGCATCTCGCCGAGCCGCTGCACGTACTCGTTGCTCTGCCCGGGCCCGAACCTGTCCGCGCCGGGGAAGCCGTCGGCCCGGGGGCCGTCCAGACCGCGGTAGCGGTAGGCGACGTAGGAGCCGGAGTTGCTCCAGTACGCGTACGGGGTGGCCCGCTTCCTGGTGCCGGGCCTGGTCTGCTCGTACGCCAGGTACTGGTCCTGCGCGGCGTTGGTCCAGCCGCCGAAGACGACGGTGTGCGAGCCCGCCCCGGGGTTGGCCGGGTTGTTGTAGACCAGGGCGTCGCCGGGCTGGAGTTCGCTGCGGCCTATTCGGGTGGCGTAGTCGGGCAGGGTCCAGGTGGTCTGGCTGCTGCCCAGGCCCCAGGCCATCGAGACGAAGCCGGAGCAGTCCTGCCGGTAGCCGTCGGACCAGTAGCTGCTCATGCTGTACGGCACCTGCTGGTCGACCCAGCGCTGGGCCCGGGCCAGGATCTCGGCCCGGGTGGTGGCGGCGGTGGCGGACCGCAGCCGGGGGGCCGGCGCGGTGGACCCGCCGAACAGCGGACTGACCGCGCCCTGCGGGGTGGAGCCGGCCGCGGCGCCGCTGGGCTGGGGGGTGGGGGCGGCGCCGGCCGCGGCGCTGCCGCCGAGCACGGTGCCGACCGCCGCGAACAGGACGGCGGCCCGGCGGGCCCCCCGGGCGGAACGGTGGCCGCCGTCGGCCGGGCCGGCCCCGTGCATCCGGGCCAGCCGCCGGGCCGAGCAGCCCCCGCAGGCGCAGCTGAGGTCCGGTTCTATCTCGGTGAACTCGATCAGCACGGTCTGACCCTGCCTCTCCTCGGGTGTGCTGGAGGAGATGTGTTCCACCGTGAGCTGTCGATGTATCAGCCCAAAGGTTACAAATAGGACTTATCTCTGTGCCGAGGGCGCGGACGGCGGATTGGCGGGGGAGTACTCCGGCTCGGTCCACCGCAGCGGGGCGGCGCCCGCGAGCTCGACCACCCGCTCGACGGTGAACCACACCGTGCGGTCGGCGTCCGGCTCGGCCCGGCCGGAGAGCATCAGGGCGCCCCCGGTCTCCCAGTCGGGCAGCAGCAGCCCGGCGGCGGGGTGCAGCTCCAGGTTCCCCAGGGTCATGAACATGTTGTTGCCGGGGTAGTCCGGCCAGCTCAGCAGCCCGGGGCCGTGCACGGTGAGGAAGCCCGGGTTCCCGCCCCGGTGCGAGGCGTCGACCCCGCCGTCCGGCCCCGAGCTGGCGATGAAGAAGGTGTCGGCGGTCGAGGCCGCCAGCTGCTGACGGGTGCTCAGCCGGGTGCCGGAGCCGACCAGCGCGGGGGCGGACGGGGTGTCGAGCGGGTGGCGGCGCTGGATGTACTTCGGGCAGTTGGCGTACACCTGCTCGGCGGTGATCCGCAGCCCGCCCCGGCCGTCCGGGACGGCGCGGCCGTTCAGCCGCATCCGCCGCCGGCCCGCCGGGTCGAGCGCGATCGTGCCGACCTCGGCCGGGGCGGTCAGTACCGACGCGAGCGGGTCGCCGGGCGCCGGGCGGGCGGCCACCGCGAGGGTGCGCTCGCCGTCGGCGGCCAGGAAGCCGGCCGGGCCGCTGAGCAGGCCGGCCCAGAGCCGTCCGTCGTGGTCGGCGGCACCGACCACGAGGGTCCGGCGCTCACTCAGGAACCGGGCGGCCACCGCCGGGATGACCGCGCCGATCCCCCGGCCCACGTGGTCCGCGCGGTCCTGGACGCCCGCTCTGGCCTGTACGGCCCGTTCGCCGGGGTGGAAGGTCCTGGTGCTCATGCTGGTCCGCCTCCGTCCTCGTCCGGTCGGCTAGAAGAACCCGCAGGTCGGGGCGGCGCCGGCCGGAGCGGCCACGCCTTCGACCCCGCTCGGGGTGTAGATCTCCAGCCGGGTGCCGTCGGGGTCGGTGAAGAAGATCCCGCCGGAGCCGGCGCCCTCGCCGTGCGGGACCACGCCGTCGTACGCGAACTCGGCGCCCAGCCCGCGCAGCCGCTCCTCGGCGGCCCGTACCTCGTCCAGCGAATCGACCTGGAAGGAGAGGTGGTGCAGGCCGGGTGCGCCGGTGTCGAAGCGGCCCTTGCTCTGCTGCCAGAGCGTCAGCACCAGCCTGCCGTCGAGGGCTAGGAACGCGAAGCGCCGGTCCGCCTCGGTGCCCTCACCGGCGGGCTCCAGGCCGAGCACCTGCTGGTAGAAGGCGGTGGAGCGGGTGACGTCGGTGACGTTGAGCCCGATGTGGCCAGTCTGCATGGGAGCTCCCGGGACGAAATGGCTAACCTGTACTGCCGATAGTAGAGGTTAGAAAATCGAGCCGTCAACCACTACAGACGGTTGAACTGGTTAGAAGTAGAATCGGCGGCATGGCCGACCCCCGTGACCCGCGCCCCCTGATCGGCGAGCCGCTCTCGCTCGATCTGCTCAACACGCGGTGGAGCGCCACCAACCCGCAGGACCTGCTGGCCGCACCCGGCGGCTACGGGATCTGGCTCTCCTCCGCCGGTCTCGCCGACCGCTGCCCCGACGACGCGGACGGGCTGGCCGCCGTGCTCGCCGCCCGGGAGGCGCTGGCCGGCCTGGTCCGGGCCGCCGAGGAGCAGCGCGAGCCCGAACCCACCGCGCTGAACGAGGTGCTGGCGCACGGCAGGATCCGGCACACCCTGACCGCGACCGGCCCGGCCGAGGCGGTCGAGGTGGACTCCCCCGCCTGGCTGGCCGCCTGGCTGGCCGCCGACGACTACCTGGGGCTGCTCCGGCAGGGCCCGCACCGGATCAAGGCCTGCGCGCACGAGACCTGCATCCTGCACTTCTTCGACACCTCGCAGAACGGCCGCCGCCGCTGGTGCTCGATGGCGGTCTGCGGCAACCGCGCCAAGGCGGCCCGCCACTACGAGAAGGTCACCCGCTAGCACGCCGAAGGCCGGCGCCCCGTCGGGGCACCGGCCTTCCGCAGTCCGGATCGGGCGGTCGGGTCAGACGGCCAGACCGGCCTCCTGGGCCGGGGCCTCGACGGCCTCGGAGCGGCGGTCCCGCAGCACCAGGGCGGCCAGCACGGCGGCGGCCAGCACGCCGATCGCGCCGATGGTGAAGGTGGTCGACATGGCGTGGGTGAAGGCGTCCCGGGCGGTGGCGGCCAGGCCGGGGTCGCCCTGGGCGCCGGCCAGTGCGCCGGTGATCGACTGCTTCGCCGCCGCGGGGGCGTCGGCCGGCATCCCGGCGGCGTAGCCGCTGGTCAGCAGCGAGCCGAGGATGGCGATGCCGAGCGCGGTGCCGGCCTGCTGGATGGTGTCGTTCAGGGCGGAGCCGACGCCCGCCTGCTCGGTCGGGATGGTGCTCATCAGGGCGCCGACCGCGGCCGGCATGGCCAGGCCGGCGCCGAGGCCGAGCAGGCCCAGCGCGACCGCCGGGACGGTGAAGCCGGTGTCGGCGGTGACGGTGGCGAGCAGGGCGAAGGCGGCGGCCATCACGAGCATGCCGACCAGCACCAGCAGGCGGTTGCCGATCCGCTTGGTGAGCCCGGCGCCGGCCCCGTTGCCGATCAGGGCCGCGACGGCGAGCGGCACGAAGGCGAGGCCCGCCTTGACCGGCGAGTAGTCCAGCACGAACTGCAGGTACTGGGTGAGCACCAGCAGCAGGCCGCCGTTGCCGATCTGAACCAGCGTCAGCGAGAGCGAGCCGCCGCTGAAGTTGCGCTTCCGGAACAGGCCCAGCGGCACCATCGGCGCGGGGGTGGTGTTCTCCCAGACCACGAATCCGCCGAGGGCGAGCACCGCGACCACCAGGGTGACCAGCGAGCGGTCGCCGAAGGCGCCGTGCTGCGGGATCTCGATGATCCACCAGATCAGGGCGGTCATGCCGACGGCGGAGAGCACCGCGCCGAGCGGGTCCGGCTTCTGCCACGGGCCCTTGGACTCCGGCATCAGGGTGAGGGCGGCCAGGACGGCGAGGACGACGACCGGGACGTTGATGAAGAAGATCGAGTGCCAGGAGAAGTGGTCGATCAGCACCCCGCCGAGCACCGGGCTGCCGACCAGGCCGAGCATCGAGACCGAGCCCCAGGCCGCCATCGCCTTGCCGCGCTCGTCCTCGTCGAAGACGGTGATCAGGATCGACAGGGTCGACGGCATGATCAGCGCCCCGCCGACACCCATCGCGGTCCGGGCCGCGATCACCTCGGCGGGGTCGGTGCAGAAGGTCGCGGCCAGTGAGGCGGCCCCGAACAGCAGCAGGCCGATGATCATCACCTTCCGGCGGCCGAACCGGTCCCCGAGGCTGCCGGAGGTGAGCAACAGACCGGCGAAGACCAGGATGTAGGAGTCCAGGATCCACTGGGTGTCCTGGGCACTGGCGCCGATGTCCCGGGTCATCGACGGCACCGCGACGGTCAGGGCCATGCTGTCGACCACGAGGACCAGCGTGCTCAGGCAGAGCACGACCAGGATCCACCAGCGACGTGGATTGCGGGGTTCCATGAGACTTCCTTCCGAGCTGCGCACACTGTTCCTTCAGTGAGAACACTGTATGCATTAGCGAACAGTGTGCGCAATCCCCTGTCGCTGTACGCTGGAGCGAACGCTGTGCGCACGAGGGAGTGAGATGGCAGAGAAGAGCACCCCGATCCCGTCCGTCTGGGCCCGGCAGCAGCGCGCGGCGGACCAGCCCTCGCTCAGCCGGTCCGCCATCGTCCGCGAGGCGATCGTCCTGCTGGACGCCGACGGCATCGAGGCCCTGAGCATGCGCAAGCTCGGCGCCCGGCTCAACGCCGGCGCGACCTCGCTCTACCGGCACGTGGCGACCAAGGACGAGCTGATGGAGCTCGCGGTGGACCAGGTGGTGGCCGAGATCGTGGTCCCGCCCGCCGGCGGCCCCGACTGGCGGGCCGCGGTCACCGCGGCGGCCGCCTCGTTCCGGGCGACCGCGCTGCGCCACCCCTGGCTGGCCTCGGTGCTGGGCCAGGCCGGGCTCGCCTACCTGGGCCCCAACCTGATGGCGTTCTCCGAGCGGCTGGCCGCGCTGTTCACCGCGGCGGGCTTCGACCAGCCGAGCGCCGCGATCGACACCGTCCTCTGCTACGTGATCGGGATGACCACCACGGAGGCGGCCTGGCTCACCGCCGTGGCCCGGTCCGGTGAGACCGAGGCCGCCTTCATCGCCCGGCTGATGCCCGCCGCGCGGCAGGCCGCGGCCGGCCACGACCACCTGGTCGACGCGTACGCCGAAGGTGCTCCCGACCCGGCCGGAAGCCGGGACGGCAAGTTCGCCTACGGCCTCGAGGTGATCCTGGACGGCCTGGCCCTGCGGCTGCCCGACCGGTCCTAGACCTCCGGCCCGGTCCTAGACCTCCGGCCCGAGCAGCTGGGTGAGTGCGCGGCGGATCTCGGCCCGGCTCGGGTCCACGCCCGCCCAGGCGGCGTGGCCGTCGGGGCGGACCAGCAGGACGGTGTCCCGGAGCTTGCCGTGCGGGGAGGCCGGGGCGGCGGCGACCACCCGGTCCTCCCAGGGTTCGAGCACCGGCTGCTGGTCGTCGTTGGAGACCAGCACGGCCCGGCCGCCGCGCAGCGCCTCGTACAGCCGGGACGGTGCGCCGGGCTCGTCGACGGCGAGCCGCAGGTCCGGGATCCGGCGGCCGACCAGGTGGTGGGAGTCCTTCGGGGCGGGGTAGTGGATCTCGATCCCGGACACCTGACGGGCACCCAGCTCGCCCAGCGGGCCGAGCAGGTTGGCCGCCGAGACCAGGGCGGACCGCAGCAGCCTGGTCGGCACCGAGTTCGCCAGCGCCAGCCGCACCAGCGCGCCCGAGCTGCGCACGGCGGCCCGTCCGACCGGGTGACGCTCCGTCTGGTACGTGTCCAGCAGGGCGTCGGCGGCCCAGCCGCGGACCGCGCCGACCAGCTTCCAGCCCAGGTTGGCGGCATCCTGGAGCCCGGTGTTCATGCCCTGCCCGCCCGCCGGGGAGTGGCAGTGCGCGGCGTCCCCGGCCAGGAAGACCCGTCCGGAGCGGTAGTTGGGCACCTGGCGCTCGTCACTGTGGAACCGGGACACCCAGCGGGCGTCGTGCAGCCCGTGGTCGACCCCGAACGCGTCCCGGGCGATCTCGCTGATCTCGGCCAGCTCCACCGGTGCGCCGTCCGGGAGTTGGCGGTTCCGGTCCCAGGCGATCACCCGGTGCCAGCCGTCACCGAACGGCACCAGGAAGGCGAAGCCGTTCTCCCCGGCCGCCACCGCCAGCGTCTCGGCCGGCGGCCGCTCCACCCGGACGTCGGCCAGCAGCACCGAACTCACCACCGACTCCCCGGGGAACGGGATGCCGAGCAGGTCCCGGACGGCGCTGCGCACGCCGTCGGCGCCGACCGCGTAGGTGGCCCGGTAGCTCTCGCCGCCCCTGGTCTCCAGCTCGACACCCTGCGCGTCCTGCCGCAGCCCGGTCACCTCGGCGCCCCGGACCAGCACCGCGCCGGCCTTCACCGCCCGTTCCTGGAGCAGCCGTTCGACGTTGTACTGCGGCGTGACCAGCACGAACGGGAACCGGCTGGGCAGCGCGGACAGCTCCACCTTGAGACTGCCGAACAGCTGCAGCTCGCCCAGTGCCGTCCCGGTGGCGATCAGCTCGTCGGCCAGCCCCCGGGCGTCCAACTGCTCCAGGGTGCGGGCGTGCACGGCGAAGGCCCGGGTCAGGTTGGACTCCGCCCCGCGCTTCTCCAGCACCGTCACCCGCAGCCCGGCGGTGGCCAGGTCACCGGCCAGCAGCAGCCCGGTCGGGCCCGCGCCGACGATCACCACATCGGCGGCCAGCTGATTGTCGGACATGCCATCTCCCGTTGATCGGACCAGCGTTCGGCTCGGCTCAGCACCTGAGCCTTCTAAGCTCCCTCTCAGCCTTCCATCATGGCGGGCCCATCAGACGCTGTGAATCTCACTGTCATGACAGAGCTCGCACCCCGGGGCACGACCGTGGTCGGCCCACCCCCTGCCAACGAACGTCCGACCAGGACGAAACTCGTCGAGGTGGTCGTCCCGGTCTACAACGAGGAGCACACGGTCGAGCGGTGCGTCCGCCGGCTGCACGCCTACCTGGCAGAGACCTTCCCCTATCCGTACCGGATCACCATCGCGGACAACGCGAGTGTCGACGGCACCTGGGCGGTGGCCACCGCCCTGGCCGCCGAGCTCCCCCAGGTCGAGGCGGTCCACCTGGACCTCAAGGGCCGGGGCCGGGCCCTGCGCCGGGTCTGGGGCGACAGCGACGCCGACGTGGTGGCGTACATGGACGTCGACCTCTCCACCGGTCTGGAGGCCTTCCTCCCGCTGGTCGCCCCGCTGCTCTCCGGCCACAGCGACCTGGCCATCGGCAGCCGGCTGCACCGGGGTTCGGCCGTGGTCCGGGGCCCGAAGCGGGAGTTCATCTCGCGCGGGTACAACGTGCTGCTGCGGGCCACCATGGCGGCGAAGTTCTCGGACGCCCAGTGCGGGTTCAAGGCGGCCAGGACCGAGGTGGTGCAGCAGCTGCTCGGCTCGGTCGAGGACAACGCCTGGTTCTTCGACACCGAACTCCTGCTGCTGGCCGAGCGGTCCGGCCTGCGGATCCACGAGGTCCCGGTCGACTGGGTGGACGACCCCGACAGCCGGGTCGACATCGTCCGCACCGTGCTGGACGACCTCAAGGGCATGACCCGGGTCGCCCGCCGCACCCTCACGGGGGCGGACCGGCTCGACCAGCTGCCGACCCGGGTCCGCCGGGCCCAGCTGCCGCCCGGCCTCGGCTGGCAGCTCGCCAGCTTCGCCGTGGTCGGCACCCTGAGCACGCTCGCCTTCATGGCGCTCTTCCTGGCGACCCGTCAGTTCGTCCCGGCCTTCTGGGCCAACGCCTTCGCGCTGGCCCTCACCGCCGTGGCCAACACGGCCGCCAACCGCCGCTTCACCTTCGGCGTGACCGGGTCCCGGGACGCCCTCAAGCACCAGGTCGAGGGCGGCATCGCGTTTCTGATCGGCCTCGCCCTGAGCAGCGGAGCCATCGCCCTGATCCCGGGCAGCGCCTCGCACGGGGCCGAACTGGCGGTGCTGGTCGGGGCGAACGCGCTGGCCACGCTGATCCGCTTCGTGCTGCTGCGGGTCTGGGTCTTCAACCCGCGCCGACGCTAGGACCAGGCGATATGGGCGGGCGCCCGCCCGGCCGCCCGCCGCTGGGCGACGTAGCGGATCAGCGCCCACATCGCGGCGGCGTTGACCAGGGCGCCGACCAGGACCGGACCGTAGAAGCCGAGGGCCTCCCCGGCCGGGAGCTTGTCGGCCACGGAGGTGTCCGGCGCCCAGTCCGCGGGGAGCGGGTCCGTCGGCGGGAAGAACTCCGTGGGCGGTTCCGCGGGCGGCTCGGAGCCGCGGTACCCGTCCACCGGCGGGGCCGGCTCCCCCAGGTCCGGGGCAGGCGTGAACACCGCCGTCAGCAGGAGTCCGGCCGGGGCCGAGGCCAGGATCGGCCAGATCCCGAAGAACCCGAGGTCCGCCCCGGCCGCCTGGCCGATCGCGCAGTACGCCAGCATCCCGACCACCAGGGCCAGGTACGCACCGGGCACCCACATCTCGACCTTCGACCGGCGCCGCACCATGACGTTCTCCGTTTCCGTACTGCTTCGTTCTGCCTGCACACAGTCTCGAAGCCGGCGGGGGCCGCCACCTGAGTACGCCTACTCAACCCGCCCCGCCCCGAGTACCTGTTCGGGGCGGGGCGGGTTGATGGAGGATCAGCTGTGGCGCCGCACCTCGACCGTGCGGAACCGGCTCGCCACGAACGCCCCGTCGCAGTAGGCCGCGTTGGCGGCCGGGTTGGCGCCGGTGCCGTGCAGGTCGGAGAAGGCGGCCGTCTGGTTGGCGTACACCCCGCCGGTGAGGTTGAGCGAGAGCGAGACCCCGGCGTCCAGGCAGGTGGCCACCAGTGCGGCCTCCACCGCGTCGTCCACGGTGTAGCCGGCCGCGGTCATCGCGCCCTGCTCGCGCACCGTCCGCCCGAGCAGCTCCACCGCCGCCTCGGCTGACTCGACCGCGACCACGAACGAGACCGGGCCGAAGCACTCGCTCAGGAAGGCGGCCCGGTCGTCCGGCTTGTCCGCGTCCACCTTCACCAGCGCCGGGGTCCGGACCGTCGCCGCCGGGAACTCCGGCGAGGTCACCACCCGCGGTGCCAGCGCGAGTTCGCCGTACTCGCCCCCGGCGGCCCGGACCGTGCGGCCGAGCACCCCGGGGTTCACCACGGCGCCGAGGATGGCGGCGGCCCGGGCGTCGTCCGCGAGCAGGCCCTCGATCGCGGCGGCGAGGTCGGTCACCACCTCGTCGTAGGACTTGCCGCCCTCCTCGGTGCGGACACCGGTGCGCGGGATCAGCAGGTTCTGCGGGGTGGTGCACATCTGGCCGCTGTAGAGCGAGAGCGAGAAGGCCAGGTTGGCGAGCATGCCCCGGTAGTTGTCGGTGGACTCGATCAGCACCGAGTTGACCCCGGCCTTCTCGGTGTACACCTGGGCCTGCTCGGCGTTGGCCTCCAGCCAGTCGCCGAACCCGGTCGAGCCGGTGTAGTCGATGATCTTCACCTCGGGCCGCACCGCCAGCGTCGCGGCGATGGTCGAGCCCTCGTGCTCGGCGGCCAGGCAGACCAGGTTGGGGTCGAAGCCGGCCTCGGCCAGCACCTCCCGGGCGACCTGGACGGTGAGCGCCAGCGGCAGCGTGGCGCGCGGGTGCGGCTTGACCAGCACCGGGTTGCCGGTGGCCAGCGAGGCGAACAGGCCGGGGTAGCCGTTCCAGGTCGGGAAGGTGTTGCAGCCGATCAGCAGCGCCAGGCCGCGCGGCACCGGGACGAACTCCTTCACCATGGTGAGCGGGTCCCGCTTGCCCTGCGGCTTGCTCCAGGAGGCCTGCTGCGGCAGCCGGGTCTGCTCGATGAAGGCGTACGCGACCGCTTCGAGGCCCCGGTCCTGCGCGTGCGGGCCACCGGCCTGGAAGGCCATCCCGTACGCCTGGCCGGTGGTGTGCATCACCGCGTGCGCGAACTCGTGCGAGCGGGCGTTGATCCGGGCCAGGATCTCCACGCAGACCGCCGCACGGGCGGCCGGTCCGGCCGCGGCCCAGCCGGGACGGGCCAGTTCGAGCGCGCCGATCAGCGCCTCGGCTTCCGTGTGCGGGTAGCTGACGCCCAGTTCGATGCCGTACGGCGAGGACTCGCCGCCCACCAGCTCGCCGTCGGTCGGCTGGCCGGCCAGCGCGAACACGCTGCCGAGCAGCGCCTCGAAGGCGGCCTGCCCGTCGGCCTGGCCGGTCTCGCCGTACGCCTTCGGGAACTCCGGGTACGGCGACCAGTAGTCCCGGGCGGTGGTGGCCTCCACCGCCCTGGTGAGGGTGGGCTGGTGACGCTCGATCAGCTCGGCGACGACGGGATGGGTGGCCGCTGCGGTCATGACGCGCTCCTTTTGGGGCGGACTGGTCACCCCTCAGCGTAACCGAACGATCGGTCGGGTCAATGGGGCGGCGCGGTTCCGGACCGCAGTGCCGGTACCGGTGGAGTGGGTGGCCCGGTCGCGGGCGATACTCGTTCACATGGCCGAGAACACCACCCGTACCGCCTACACCGTCGACTCACTGCTCGCGGTGACGGTCGGCGTCTTCAACGAGCGCGGATACGACGGGACCTCGATGGAGGACCTCTCCCGCGCGGCCGGGATCTCCAAGTCCTCGATCTACCACCACGTCCGGGGCAAGGAGGAGCTGCTCCGGCTCGCCGTCGGCCGTGCCCTGGACGCCCTGTTCGGCATCCTGGCCGAGCCCGAGGCGCTGGACGGCCGCGCGGTGGACCGGCTGGAGCACGTGGTCCGCCGTACCGCCGAGGTGCTGCTGGCCGAACTGCCCTACGTCACCCTGCTGCTCCGGGTGCGCGGCAACACCGCGACCGAGCAGTGGGCGCTGGAGCGCCGCCGGGACTTCGACCACCAGGTGGCCGAGCTGCTCCGGGCCGCCGTCACCGCGGGCGAGCTGCGCGCGGACGTCGAACCCCGGCTGGCCACCCGGCTGCTGTTCGGGATGATCAACTCGATCGTGGAGTGGTACCGGCCTGGCGGGAAGCACGCCGACGGGGTCGCGGAGGCCGTGGTCCACCTGGCCTTCGACGGTCTGCGCGCCTGACAGTGCCGGCTGGCAGACTCCCGGCATGACCGAGATTCCTGCGCACTTCGCCCAACCGCTGGCCGAGGACGACCGCGAACCGCTGCCGCTGACCGGCACCGAACGGGAGCTGCTCACCGCCTTCCTGGACTGGCACCGGGAGACGCTCGTCCTCAAGTGCGGCGGCCTGTCCGACGCCGAGCTCTCCGCCCGCCCGGTGCCGCCCTCCGGGCTCAGCCTGCACGGCCTGCTGCGGCACCTGGCCGGGGTGGAGCGCTGGTGGTTCCGGATCCAGTTCGCGGGGGAGGACGTGCCGCTGCTGTACTACTCCGACGACGACCCCGAGCAGGACTTCGAGCGGCTCGACGGCAGCGTCGCCGAGGCCCTGGCCGTCTGGCGCACCGAGGTCGAGCACTCCCGCCGGATCGTCGCCGCCACCCCCGACCTGGACGCCACCGGCACCCACCGCGCCACCGGCGCACCGGTCTCGCTCCGCCGCATCCTGATCCACCTGCTCGCGGAGTACGCCCGCCACAACGGCCACGCCGACCTGCTGCGCGAGAGTCTGGACGGCGTGACGGGCTACTGAGACGGACGGCCGAGTGCCTGCCTAGACCGGAGGCACCTGGTCGGTCTCCTCGAAGACCAGCAGGGTCTGCGTCGCGAGGACCTGCGGGATGCCCTGGATCTGGCCGAGGACCAGCTCCCGCAGGGCGTGGTTGTCGGCCGTGTGCACCAGCAGCAGCACGTCGAACTCGCCACCGACCAGCGCGATGTGCGCCACCCCCGGCAGCGCGAGCAGCTGCTCGCGGACCGTCCGCCAGGAGTTCTGGACGATCTTGAGCGTGATGTACGCCGAGGCCCCCTGCCCGGCCCGTTCGTGGTCTATCCGAGCGGTGAAGCCCCGGATGATGCCGTCCTCGACCATCCGGGCGATCCGGGCGTAGGCGTTGGCCCGGGAGACGTGCACCCGCTCGGCGATGGAGCGGATCGACGCCCGCCCGTCCTGTTGGAGCAGCCGGAGGATCGACTGGTCGACCCGGTCCAGCCTGGACGTCTGTTCAGTGGACACGGCCCCCGACCCTCCCGATATGGACGTGCTGTCTTCAATAGACCGCTGTTCGAGCCGATTGTCCACCACCTTGGCGCAGCTGTGGCCAGATTGAACAGACAACCGAACAATCGGTAGGGAGGAGCTGCTCCGGCGACCAGCCATGTCACTCCTCGCGCACCACCGGCATCACCTGCCCCTGTCGCACCCTCCCCCACCCTCTGGAGGTGCCCGAGATGACCGTTCTCGATCATCGACACCTGGCCGCCCCCGTGCCCGGCTGGCGTCCCGACGCCACCGGTCCGCGGACCGATCCCGCCCCGCTGCTCCCCGAGGAGTCCCCGTACCGGGTGCTCGGCACCCCGGCCGCCGACAAGGCGGACCCGGCGCTGCTGGCCGAGCTGTACCGCCGACTGGTGGTCGGCCGGCGCTACAACCAGCAGGCCACCACGCTGACCAAGCAGGGCCGGCTCGCCGTGTACCCGGCGTCCACCGGCCAGGAGGCCTGCCAGGTGGCGGCCGCGCTGGCGCTCCGTCAGGACGACTGGCTGTTCCCGAGCTACCGGGACACCCTGGCCGTGGTCAGCCGGGGGGTGGACCCGCTGGAGGCGCTCACGCTGCTGCGCGGCAACGCGCACACCGGCTACGACCCGAAGGCGACCCGCACCGCCCCGCTCTGCACCCCGCTCGCCACCCAGGCCCCGCACGCGGTCGGCCTGGCGTACGCGGCGCAGCTGCGCGGCGAGGACACCGTCGCGCTGGCGCTGCTCGGCGACGGCGGCACCAGTGAGGGTGACTTCCACGAGGCGCTGAACTTCGCCGCGGTGCTGAACGCCCCGGTGGTCTTCCTGGTGCAGAACAACGGCTACGCGATCTCCGTCCCGCTCACCCGGCAGTCCGCCGCCCCGACGCTCGCCCACAAGGCGGTCGGGTACGGGATGCCGGGCCGGCTGGTGGACGGCAACGACGCGCTCGCCGTGCACGCGGTGCTCACCGAGGCGGTCGAGCGGGCCCGCTCCGGCGGCGGCCCGACCCTGGTCGAGGCGCTCACGTACCGGATCGAGGCGCACACCAACGCCGACGACGCGACCCGCTACCGGCAGGACGAGGAGATCGCCGCCTGGCGCGAGCACGACCCGATCCTGCTGATGGAGCGCCACCTGCGGGCCACCGGGCAGCTGGACGACCGGCTCGCCCAGGGCGCCACCGAGGAGGCCGAGGCGCTGGCCGCCCGGATGCGCGCCGAGTTCCACACCGATCCCGAACTGGACCCGATGTCGCTGTTCGCCCACGTCTACGCCGAGCCGACCCAGCAACTCCTGGAGCAGGCCGCTCAGTTGACCGCCGAGCTGCAGGCCGAGGAGCACGCGCGATGACCACCGCAGTCGAGACCCGCACCATGGCGCAGGCGCTCAACTCCGCCCTCCGGGACGCGATGCGCGCCGACGCCTCGGTGCACGTCCTGGGCGAGGACGTCGGCGCCCTCGGCGGCGTCTTCCGGATCACCGACGGCCTGACCGCCGAGTTCGGCCCGGAGCGCTGCCTGGACACCCCGCTGGCCGAGGCGGGCATCCTCGGCACCGCCGTCGGCATGGCGATGTACGGGCTGCGCCCGGTGGTGGAGATGCAGTTCGACGCCTTCGCCTACCCGGCGATGGAGCAACTCGTCTCGCACGTCGCCAAGATGCGCAACCGCACGGCCGGGAAGCTGCCGCTGCCGATCACCATCCGGATCCCGTACGGCGGCGGCATCGGCGGGGTCGAGCACCACAGCGACTCCTCCGAGGCGTACTACACCCACACCCCCGGCCTGCACGTGGTCACCCCGGCCACCGTCGCCGACGCGTACGGGCTGCTGCGGGCCTCGATCGCCTCCGACGACCCGGTGGTCTTCCTGGAGCCCAAGCGGCTGTATTGGGGCAAGGACGCGCTGGACGCGGCCGCGCCGGTGGAGCCGATCGGCCGGGCGGTGCTGCGCCGGCCGGGCCGCTCGGCGGTGCTGATCACGTATGGGCCCTCGCTGCCGGTCTGCCTGGAGGCGGCCGAGGCGGCGAAGGAGGAGGGCTGGGACCTGGCGGTGCTGGACCTGCGCTCGCTGGTGCCGTTCGACGAGGAGACCGCCGTCCAGGTGGTCCGCTCGCTCGGCCGGGCCGTGGTGGTGCACGAGTCCGGCGGCTTCGGCGGGGCGGGCGCGGAGATCGCCGCCCGGCTGACCGAGAAGTGCTTCCACCACCTGGCCGCCCCGGTGCTCCGGGTGACCGGCTTCGACATCCCGTACCCCGCTCCGATGCTGGAGCACCACCACCTGCCCGGGGTGGACCGGATTCTCGACGCCGTGGCCCGGCTGCAGTGGGAGGAGGGACGATGATGCCGGTGGTTCGCGAGTTCACGCTGCCCGATCTCGGTGAGGGCCTCACCGGGGCCGAGGTGGTGCGCTGGCTGGTCGAGGTGGGCGAGGTGATCGCCGTCGACCAGCCGGTGGTGGAGGTGGAGACCGCCAAGGCGGTGGTCGAGGTGCCCTGCCCGTACGGCGGGGTGGTCACCGCGCGGTTCGGGGCCGAGGGCGAGGAAGTCCCGGTCGGCGCACCGCTGGTGACGGTGGCGGTGTCACCCGCCGCGGGCGTCCCGGCGGAGACGGTGGAGCGGCCGCTGGTCGGCTACGGCGTGGCCGAGCGGAAGCCCGGCGCCCGCCGGGGCCGGGTCGGCGGGTCGGCCCAGGTCGCGGCTGCGGCTCCGATCGCGGCCCCGGTCACCGTGGTCGAGGTGCCCGTGGTCGAGGCCCCTGTGGTCGAGCTCCCGGTCGTGCTGCCGGTGATCTCGCCGCTGGTGCGCCGGATGGCCCGGGAGCACGGCCTCGACCTGGCGACGGTGGCGGGCAGCGGCCCGGACGGCCTGATCATGCGCCGGGACGTCGAGCAGGCACTGGCCGCCCCGCAGCCCCCGGCCGCCGTGCCGGACGCGGGCCTGATCCCGCTGCGCGGCCTGCGCAAGGCGGTGGCCGAGAAGCTGACCCGCAGTCACCGGGAGATCCCCGCCGCCACCTGCTGGGTGGACGCGGACGCGACCGCGCTGATGGAGCTGCGGGCGCAGCTGAACCGGTCGGCCGGTCCGAAGATCAGTGTGCTGGCCCTGCTGGCGCGGATCTCGACCGCCGCCCTGGCCCGCTTCCCCGAGCTGAACTCCAGCGTCTCGCCCGACGGTTCGGCGATCGTGCGGCACGCCGCCGTGCACCTCGGCTTCGCCGCGCAGAGCGACCGCGGCCTGGTGGTCCCGGTGGTCCGGGACGCCCAGCTGCTGGGCACCGAACAACTGGGCGCCGAGCTCGCAAGGTTGACCGAATCCGCACGGGCCGGCCGGCTCACTCCGGCCGAGCTGACCGGTGGCACCTTCACCCTCAACAACTACGGTGTCTTCGGGGTGGACGGGTCCACCCCGATCCTCAACCACCCCGAGGCGGCGATGCTCGGGGTCGGCCGGATCACGCCCAAACCCTGGGTGTACGAGGGGCAGTTGGCGGTCCGGCAGGTCACTCAGCTGTCGTTCACCTTCGACCACCGGGTGTGCGACGGCGGTACGGCGGGCGGGTTCCTGCGGTTCGTCGCGGACTGCGTCGAGCAGCCGGGAGTACTGCTCCGCCAGGTGTGAGCGAGGGAGCGTAGCGCCTGGGAGGCCCGGGTGTCCGGGCTTCCACGGATTTGTCCGATGAGCTGTACGGCCGTGCCAGTCTGCTGAGCCCAGCAACTGGCACGACCGGAAGCGAAACGATTCTCTTGGGCACTCGTCAAATCGCGGTGAAGACAGCCTCGTTGAGGGTCCGGGCGGGGCGCGGCTCGGTCGCGGTGGCCGCCGTACCCGGCCTCCCCCCGGTGGCGCCGGAGCCACCCGTGCGGGTGGCTCCGGCGGAGCCGAAGGCCCTGGCCCTCGGCCCGGTGCCGGCCCGGCCGGCGTCCCCGGTCGCCGAGCCGGCCGCCGAACCGGAGCCGGCCGCCCCCGAAGCGTCCGAAGCCCCCGAAGTACCGGCGGCGGCCGCCGTGGTGGCCCCGGTCATCCCGGCCCGGCCCACCCATCCGCCGACCGTCCCGGCACCGGCGCCGGACCCCGCTCCGACCCCGGCTCCGGCGCCGACGCCCGCGCCCGGGCAGGCGATCGAGCCGCTGTTCACCGGGGCCCCCGGCCTCAACTGGGCCGGGCCGGGGGACCACTGGAGCCGGGCCTGGGCGCTGGACACCCTGGGCGAGCCCGCGGCGCCGGCCGTTCCGGCCCCGGTGCCCGAGGGTCTCGGGGCTGCCGCGGGACAGCCGCCCACCGCCCGCGACATCGAGCTGATCCGGGCCACCCTGACGGTGATCGAACCGCTGGCCGACCGGGCCACCGCGCACTTCTACGCCCTGATCTTCGTGCACCACCCCGAGGTCAGGGCGCTCTTCCCGGCCGCCATGGACGTCCAGCGCGACCGGCTGTTCCGCTCGCTGCTGATGGCCGCCCGCAGCGCGGACGACCCGGCCGGGCTGACCGAGTACCTGACCCGGCTGGGCCGGGGCCACCGCAAGTACGGCACCCTGACCGGGCACTACGGCCCGGTCGGGGAGTGCCTGGTGGCGGCGCTGGAGAAGTACTGCGGCAGCCACTGGGACGCCGACACCGAGCTGGCCTGGCGCCGGGTCTACGGGCTGATCGCCAAGGTGATGACCGACGCCGCCGAGGAGGCCGCGAAGTCCTCCCCGCCGTGGTGGCAGGCCGAGGTGGTGGGCCATCAGGCGGTCACCTCGGAGATCGCGGTGCTCACCCTGCGCCCGGACCAGGCCTACCCGTACCGGGCCGGGCAGTACGCCACCCTGGAGACCCCGTGGTGGCCCCGGGTCTGGCGGCACTTCTCGTTCGCCACCGCGCCCCGGCCGGACGGGCTGATCACCCTGCACGTCAAGGCGGTGCCGGCCGGCTGGGTCAGCAACGCGCTGGTGAACCGGGCGGCCCCGGGCGACGTGCTCCGGCTCGGCCCCGCGGCCGGCAGCATGCGGCTGGACCACGGACGGGGCGCCGACCTGGTCTGCCTCGGCGGCGGCACCGGGATCGCCCCGATCACCGCGCTGGTCGAGGAGGTGGCCGAGCACGGCGCCGCCGGGCGCTCGGTGGACGTCTTCTACGGCGCGCGCCGCCAGGAGGAGCTGTACGGGTTGGAGACCCTGCGCGGGCTGGCCGGCCGGCACCCGTGGCTGACCGTCCACCCGGTGCTCTCCGAGCAGCAGGCCGTCGGCCTGCTGGCCGGCGAGCTCCCGGACGCGGTCTCCCGCTACGGCAGTTGGGCCGGCCGGGACGCCTTCCTGAGCGGCCCGCCCGCGATGGTGCGCCGGGCGAAGCAGGCGCTGGCCCGGGCCGGGGTCACCGTCGACCGGATCCACCACGACCTGGACGCGCTCTGACCCGGGCCCGTCCCGGCACCCGGTCGGGTCCCGGCGCCCGGGCCGGGCTCACCCCAGATCGGTGGCGAGCAGCGCTCGGACCCCCTCGATGTTGGCGGCCAGGTAGGCCCGCAGGCTCGGCGGGACCACGTTGACCGAGGTGACGCCCTCGCGGGTGAACGGCAGCCGGACGATCTCGTACTCGCCGCGCGGCTGCTCCACCTCGGGGCCGTGCCGGAGCGAGGGGTCGATCGAGCTGAGTCGGCAGACGAAGAAGTGCTGGACCTTGACGCCGTGCGGGTGGGCCAGGGTGCCGTCCTCGTGGTGCGAGTGCGCGACGGTGTCGACGAAGGCGGGGACCACGTCCTCGACCTTGCCGCCGAGCTCCTCGTCCACCTCCCGGTGCAGTGCGTCGACCACCGTCAGGTCCTCGGGCTCGACCCCGCCGCCCGGGGTGATCCAGTACGGCTTCGCCCCGGGCCTGGTCCGTTTGATCAGCACGATGCTGGCGGGTGAGTGCGGGTCGCCCGGGTCCAGTTCCAGCAGGATCGCCCGCGCGGTGCGCTTGACGACAGGGCGGACGGGGCCGGCCATGACCACCTCCGGAGCAGGAGCGTTGTGCGGGAGTCTCCCGCTCCCGGTACCGGCCGAAACTCGTACAGACGCGCGAACGGGACGGTTCGGTTCCGCCGAACGGTTGATTCGGCGTGCCCGAGCGTGTCAGGGGCCGATCGGGCGCTCGGACGTAGTGGATCTTCGATAGCAAGGCGGGGGTCGGAGCGTGATCCGTTCGAAGGGCTCACGAACCATTCTCGACCTTCGATTCGAAGGTTTTTCGGTGACATTGCTGGCGGGAATGATTGCAGGCATGTCCGCCCTGTGCTGCAATGAGCGCCAATCGGGCAGTATCGGAGCGCTCCGGTCCGGATGCCCACATCTGCACTGACTCGGGCAGGGGGCTGGGTATGGCAGTCAATCAGATCGCGCAGACGACCCGGAACATACGGGACGTCAGGTCCCCGGCCAGGGCCGCACCGGCCCGGCAGCCGACCCTGATCGCGTCGGTGCAGCGGGCGCTGCGCCTGCTGGAGGCGGTCGGCAGCCACCTGCAGGGTGCCACCGCGAAACAGCTGGCCCGGGCGGCCGGGCTGCCGCTCGGCACCACGTACCACCTGCTCCGCACCCTGACCCACGAGGGCTACCTGCGGCGTGCGGACGGGAAGTTCTTCTACGGCGCCTCGGTCGACGGGATCGGCCGGGCCGACGACCGGCAGGCCGAGCGGGCCGACCTGCGCAGCCGGATGGTCCGGCTGGGCGAGGAGTTGGAGGCCGCGGTCTACTTCGCGGTCTACGAGGAGGGCGAGATCCGGCTGGTCGACGTCGCCCAGGGGCCGAACCGGCCGGCCGTCGCCGAGTGGGCCGACTTCCGGAGCACCGCCCACGCCCACGCGATCGGCCAGTGCCTGCTCTCCCAGCTCGGCGAGGAGGCCCGCCGGGACCACTTCTCCCGCCACCCGCCGGTCGAGCTCACCCCCTCCACCGTCACCGACCGCTCGGTGCTGCTCCGCCGGCTGGCCGGCGCCGAGCCGACCCGGCCGGTGCTGGAGCGCCAGCAGTACGCGCTCGGCACGGTCTGCGCCGCCGTACCGATCACGGTCGGCTCCGCGGTCGCGACCATGGCGCTCTCGCTGCCGATCGACCAGGCCGAGCTGCTGCCGGACAAGGCGGACCGGCTGCGTTCACTGGTCGGAGCGATGTCCCCGTCCTTCGTCCACTGATTCCCGGTCCGTGTTCGCTCACCATTTGAAAAAGCGCATCTTGTCCACTTCGTCCCCAAACCTGGACCATGGTTGTGAACGGGGACACGGGGACAACTCCTGAGCCGTAGCTTGCACCCCCTCGGCCACCACAGGGCCGGCGGCAGCCCCCACCGGGGCGCCGTTCCACTACATCGAATCGCATGCCCGGCCGGCAGCGGTGGACCTTCGGCGACACCCGGGGGCCGGGCAGAACGAGAGGTACTGGCGCATGCACAGCACAGTCCAGGGCCACGTGGTGATGAACCTCGTGGTCTCGCACGAACTCTCCTTCCGCATCGTGGTCGACCTCGACTACGACCCCGCGGACCCGTTCGCGGTGCGTTTCACCTTCCACCTCCCCGGCGACGAGCCGGTCACCTGGGTGTTCGCCCGGGAGCTGCTGCTGGACGGCATCAGCAGGCCGACCGGTGAGGGCGACGTGCACATCCACCCGGTCGGCGAGGAGCTCTCCGAGGTCTGCATCGTGCTGCACTCGCCGGACGGGGACGCCCGGTTGAGCGCCTCCGCCCCGCCGCTGATCGCCTTCCTGGCCCGCACCGACCGGCTGCTGCCGATGGGGCAGGAGCTGACCGGGAGCGAGCTGGACGACCAGCTGGCCGCCATCCTCAGCCGGGGCTGCGAGAACCTCGGCTGACGTCCGGTCGGACGCCCGGACGCGGAGATGGGCCCATCGCGGCAAGCGCTGGGCCCATCCCTGTCCGCCGGCAACCCGGTGCCGGTCCGTCAGTCGTCGTCGCCGAAGGCCAGGTTGAGGCCCCAGGACACCACGCTGATGATCAGGGCGCCGAGCAGGGCCGCCCAGAAGCCCTCGACGTGGAAGTCCAGGTCGAGCTTGTCGGAGGCCCAGGAGGTCAGCCAGAGCATCAGCGCGTTGATCACGAAGGTGATCAGGCCGAGCGTGAGGATGAACAGCGGCAGCGAGAACAGCTTCACCAGCGGCTTGATGAGGAAGTTCACCACGCCGAAGATCAGGGCGACCGCGATCACCGTGATGGTCTTGCTCTGCCAGTCGTCGCCGGACAGCGTGATGCCGTCCACGATCCAGGCCGCCACCCAGATGGCGGCCGCGTTGATCAGTGTCTTGATGACGATGCTCTTCATGGGCCTGAGCCTGGCAGCAGGCCGGGCCCCAGGGGAAGCTCCCGGCCCGCATGTTGTTCAATGTGGCCATCGCGACATGGAGGGTGGCCCCCCGATGAAGGTCTTCCGCCTGGACCAGCTGGACGCCGAACGCAGTGCCGGAGAAGGTGCCTACCTGCGCTTCCTGAAGGAGCGGAACATGTCGGCCGGGCTCTACGCCCTCTCCCCCGGGGACACCGACACCCAGTCCGTGCACCAGCAGGACGAGCTCTACCAGGTGGTCAGCGGCCGGGCCGAGCTGACCGTCGGTGCCGAGACCACCACGGTCGGCCGGGGCAGCGTGGTCTACGTCCCGGCCGGGGTGCCGCACCGCTTCCACCACATCACCGAGGAGCTCCGGGTGCTGGTGGTCTTCTCCCCGCCGGAGGCCTGAACCCTCGCCCGGGTAGGGTCGGTTCGGCCCGACCGACCGAGGAGAGACCGAGACCCGTGACCTTTACCGACGAGCTCTGGTCGGCCATCGAGCCGATCTACGCCGAGATCCTGGCGCACCCCTTCATCGGCGGACTGACCGACGGCACCCTGCCGCGGGACGCCTTCCGGCACTTCGTGGTGCAGGACTCGCACTACCTGCGCGACTACGCCCGGGCGCTCGCCGTCTGCGCGGCGAAGGCCCCCGACGAGCAGGACGTCCGGGCCTTCGCCGACGACGCGGTGGGCGCGCTGGCCGCCGAGCAGGGCATGCACGCCGACTTCCTCGGCGCGTTCGGCGAGAGTGCCGAACAGGCCGCCGCCGAGCCGGTGCTGCCCACCACCCGCGCGTACACCAGCTACCTGCTGGCCACCGTCTACGGCGGCTCGTTCGCCGAGGCGGTCGGCGCGGTGCTGCCCTGCTACTGGATCTACGCCCGGGTCGGCGAGCAGCTCGTCCCCAAGGGCTCGCCGGACCCGCTCTACGCGAAGTGGATCGCCACCTACGGCGACGAGGCCTTCCAGTCCGTGGTGCGGCGGGTGCTCGCCCTCACCGACCGGCTCGGCGAGGAGCTCTCCCCGGCCGAACGCCGCCGGGTGATCGAGCACTTCACCACCACCTCGCGCTACGAGTGGATGTTCTGGGACGCCGCCTGGCGCCGCGAGGCCTGGCCGGTCTGATCCGTCCGGCCGGGGTCGGCCGGGGGAAACCCCCGCTCCCGTCTAGGGGTGATCTCCGGGTTCTCTCCGGGCTCGGACCCCTCGGAAGCCGGTCGGCCGACCTGTACGGTCGAAGTATCGAAAGAAGAACGGGACGCGACGGAGAAGCCGTCACCGGCCCGAGGGGAGAGAAGGAACGGACATGGCTGAGCTCTGGAAGTCGCTGCCCTCGTGGGTGCGCAACATCGTCGTCCCGATTCTGGTGCTGATCATCGCCTGGAACCTGATCTGGTTCGTGGTGGGGGCGGTCGCCTCGCTGGTCGGCTTCCTGATCAAGGCGCTGGTCCTGGTCGGCGTCGCGGCCGGCGTGGTGATCCTGGTGAAGAAGGCCGCCAAGAGCTGACCCGCTCCCCGACGGTTCACGGGCCCGGTCCCCCTCGCGGGGGACCGGGCCCGTCCGCATACCGGTCGTCCGACCGGTGCGGTCTGGACCCCGGGCGAGCGGACCGCTACGGTGTTGGACGTTTGTTGCAGGCAATTCCGCCTGTGGACACGGGAGCTCGGAGCACCGGGCTGAGAGGGCGCTGAACGGTACGCCACCACGTACCGACCGCTGCGTCGACCGCAGGAACCTGACCGGGTAATGCCGGCGTAGGGAGATAGAGGTCTCATGACCACGTTCGACGCACAGCAGAAGTCTGCCCCGAGCACCGCCGTGACCAGCGCGACCACGGGCTACCCGACCCCTGCCTGGCGCAAGGCGTACCGCGAGGGCAGCCGGCCCGACCTGCTGGTCCCGTACCGCGAGGTGCAGCTCACCAACGGCAAGTCCGTTCCGCTGTACGACACTTCGGGTCCGTACACCGACCCGTCCTACCAGCCCGACGTCCGCCGCGGACTGCCCGCGCTGCGCGACCCGTGGATCCGTCAGCGCGGCGACGTCGAGGAGTACGACGGCCGCGAGGCGCGCCCCGAGGACGACGGCATCAAGCACACCTCGCCGCGCGGCGGGAACCTGCGCAACCTGGACGCGGTCTTCCCCGGCCGTCCGCGCCGCCCGCTGCGCGGCCGGGACGGGGGCGCGGTGACCCAGCTCGCCTACGCGAAGCGCGGGATCGTCACGCCGGAGATGGAGTTCATCGCGCTCCGGGAGGGCCTGGACGCCGAGTTCGTCCGCTCCGAGGTCGCGATCGGACGGGCCGTCATCCCGCTGAACGTGAACCACCCCGAGGTCGAGCCGGCCATCATCGGCACCAACTTCCTGGTGAAGATCAACGCCAACATCGGCAACTCCGCCGTCACCTCCTCGATCGAGGAGGAGGTGGAGAAGATGACCTGGGCCACCCGCTGGGGCGCGGACACCGTGATGGACCTCTCCACCGGCCGCAACATCCACACCACCCGCGAGTGGATCCTGCGCAACTCCCCCGTGCCGATCGGCACCGTGCCGCTCTACCAGGCGCTGGAGAAGGTGGACGGCAAGGCCGAGGAGCTGAGCTGGGAGGTCTACCGCGACACGATCATCGAGCAGTGCGAGCAGGGCGTCGACTACATGACCGTGCACGCCGGCGTGCTGCTGCGGTACGTCCCGCTGACGGCCCGTCGGAAGACCGGCATCGTCTCGCGCGGCGGCTCGATCATGGCGGCCTGGTGCCTGGCGCACCACCAGGAGAACTTCCTCTACACCAACTTCGAGGAGCTCTGCGACATCCTCGCCGCCTACGACGTCACCTTCTCGCTCGGTGACGGCCTGCGCCCCGGCTCGACCGCGGACGCCAACGACGAGGCGCAGTTCGCCGAGCTGAGGACGCTGGGGGAGCTGGGCCGGATCGCCCGCGACCGGGACGTCCAGGTGATGATCGAGGGCCCCGGCCACGTCGCCATGAACAAGATCAAGGAGAACATGGATCTCCAGAAGGAGATCTGCGACGAGGCGCCGTTCTACACCCTCGGCCCGCTCACCACCGACGTCGCCCCCGGCTACGACCACATCACCTCGGGCATCGGCGCCGCGATGATCGCCTGGTGGGGCACCGCGATGCTCTGCTACGTCACGCCCAAGGAGCACCTGGGCCTGCCCAACCGGGACGACGTCAAGACCGGCGTGATCACCTACAAGATCGCCGCCCACGCCGCCGACCTGGCCAAGGGCCACCCCGGCGCCAGCGACTGGGACGACGCCCTCTCCGACGCCCGGTTCGAGTTCCGCTGGGAGGACCAGTTCAACCTGGCCCTCGACCCGGAGACGGCCCGCGCCTTCCACGACGAGACGCTGCCCGCCGAGCCCGCCAAGACCGCGCACTTCTGCTCCATGTGCGGCCCGAAGTTCTGCTCGATGAAGATCTCCCAGAAGATCCGCGAGGAGCACGGCGACGGTTCCAGCGCCGTCAGCACCGAGTTCGACGCCGAGGCCCTGGCCGGGATGCAGGCCAAGTCCGAGGAGTTCGCCGCCGCCGGCAACCGGGTCTACCTCCCGCTCGCCGACTGACCGGACGTCACCAGACCGCGCTGCTCCGGGGGGAGGAGGGGATCCCCCGGGGCAGCGCTCCGGCATGCCCGGGAACGCGATGGCTAGGCTTCGCGTCATGAAGCTGCGGAAGTCGATTCTGGCCGGGCTGTTGGGCCTCACCGTCCTGGCGGGCTGCGGTGCGGCCGGCGTCTGGGCGGTCACCGGAGGGCTCTACGGCTGTACCTCCCGGGACCAGGAACTGGCGGACGGGCTGCGGACGCTGCCCGTCCTCGACGCCCGTCGGCCGGATGCGCGACAGCTGGACCGACGCTACTCGGGCTGCGACGAGGACGACGGCTTCGCCTACGCCGGCCAGCACTACGAGCACGGCGGAACCCCGGCGGAGCTGCTCGCCTTCTACCGGGCCGAGGCGTCGGGGGACGGCTGGCAGCCGGCCCCCGACGGACACGCGGGCCAACTGTGCTTCACCAAGCCGTACGGCACCGTCACCGCCCACCTGAAGGTGTGGGTTCCCGGCACTTTCGACAGCGCGGGGGAACCTCCGGCGAACCCCGGGGAGTACGGCCTGGAGGTGACCGCCAGCCACGACGGCTCGGCCTGGTGCTGACGGCCCGTCAGTGCTCGGCCCGGCCGGGTGGAAGGGCGAGCAGGGCGGCGACCCGGGCTGCGGTGATGACGCCGAGCAGGTAGCCGTCGTCGTCGGTGACCGGCCAGACCGTCAGGTGCCTGATCTCCATGGCCAGGGCGGCCAGGGCCAGCCCCAGGGCGGGCCAGGCGAACGGGCCGCGCTGGTGCGCGGTGGCCCCGACCGGGGTCTGCTCGGAGTACCGGGAGTCGAAG
Organism: Kitasatospora sp. NPDC002040; assembly: GCF_040296785.1. Lineage (NCBI taxonomy): Bacteria > Bacillati > Actinomycetota > Actinomycetes > Kitasatosporales > Streptomycetaceae > Kitasatospora > Kitasatospora sp. NPDC002040. The sequence continues at coordinate 117,166 of NZ_JBEOXV010000001.1, forward strand.
GGGTCGGTGCCGGCCCGGGTGAGCAGCCCCTCGCAGCGGCCGTCGTGGTCGCGGACCAGCAGATAGGGGACGTGCGCGCCGCGGAGGACCTCGTCGGCGTGGCCGACGGTCCGGTCCTCGGTGATCTGGAAGTGGTGGCTCTCCAGTGCGTCGGCGACGGTCAGCCGGTCGGTGGTCGGGTAGCTGGTCACGGTGTCACCGGCGCCTGTCCCGGGGCGACGGCTGCGCCGCCCGGTGTCGTCCTGCAACCAGGACGGAGCCGGAAGGCCGGACCGCGTGGTGCCCTGGAGAGCCCCAGGCTACTCCGGTGGCCCGGTCCGCGGAGTACGGTGGCAGTACCGAGGAAACGTCGACCACCGGCAGCCTGCCGGTGCCCGCCCTGGGTCGTGGACGGCCCGGGTCCGGGCCGGATGGGCGGCTTCCGATGAGGATCGTCAACGTCCCCAACAGCGATGGTGGTTGGTCCGCCCCCGGGATGCCCCCGCTGCCCCGCCTGATGCTGGAGCCGGCCCATCGCCGGGACGGTCTCTTCGACGGGGCCTGGTGGCCGCGCTCCACCGACCTGGGGGCGGAGCTTCCCGACCTGATCAGCGCGCTCGCTGCCCACCCGGGCGACCGGATCCTCCGGGTCGGTCTCGACCCGGAGGGCTGGCACCACCTCCCGACCGCGGTGGACGCGAACGGCTTCGCGGTTCGGGTGAGTTGGTGCTCGACCAGTGTCGGCACCATCACGCTGACCCGGGGGATCCAGAACCAGCTGCTGCTCCTGGTCGTCCCGCCGGACACCCATCCGGACGTGGCCGCCGCCGCGATGGCGGGCGCGTCGGCCGCCGGCAACCGCACCCCGGCGGCCGAACTCCTGGGCCGGCCGCTTCGGAGCCCCGGGGAGGGCTAGGCCAGCCGTCTCGGTGCCGAGCTGGCTGGCCTGGGCCGTGGTGTCGTCGGTGAGCCAGGCCGCCGGCCGGCATGAGCTGACCAGGGATCAGTAGGCCGGTGCGTCGGAATCCCGACCCCCTTCCTCTTTCCGGCCGCAACGGCGGTGGATAAGGTGCGCCCTGCACTGCCACCACGCCGATCACGCAGAGGACCCCATGAGTACCCCGCAGACTCCCCCGGGCCGGCCCGTTCCACCGGCGGCAGCGTCCGGGAGGAGCCTGCGCACGAAGCTGCTCTCGGGGCTCGGCGTGCTCCTGGTGATCGCCGTCGTGATGGTCGCCAAGGTCGGGATCAGGGACGCCTTCTCCGAAGACCCGGTCCGCGCCGGGGTCGGCGACTGCGTCGCCGTCACCGGCGGCGGCGACGCCCCGAAGGTGGAGGCGGTCGGCTGCGACGATGCCAGGGCCACCCACACGGTGTCGAAGGTCGTCGACGACACCTTCGACCCGAAGGTCTGCGACGACGAGTTCGACGCCCTCTCGCAGCAGTTGGACAGCGACAGGTTCGTGCTCTGCCTGACCCCGAGGAAGTAGTCGCCGAAGGGACATCGCCTCGGGGGGAGAGCAGTCCTCCCGGGGCGATGCGCGCGTGACCCGGCGGGAGCCGGTCAGACCTCGTCGGGTCCGGTGAAGTCCGGCGGGCTGTAGCCCGGGCCGGTGAACTCGGCCGGGCGGGGGGTGCGGCCGTCGGCCTCGGTGACGCCTTCGACGCCCGGGCTGGTGAAGCCGGGGCTGGTGTAGCCCGGGGCGCCGGGGCGCGGGGTGCGGGGGGCCGGGAGCGGGGCGGGATCGGTGTAGAGGTTGGCGAGCAGCCAGGGGAGCAGGGCCCGTTCGCGCAGGGCGAGCTGCCAGAGCCGCCGGGCCTCGGCCAGTTCGCCGTCCTGGACGGTGGCCACGGTGGAGCTGTCCCGCAGTGCGGTGAGGAGCAGTCCGACGCCGCCGACCAGCAGGGCGGCGCCGCCGACCGCGAGCGAGATCCAACCCGCCGTCACCACGGCTTGGGCCAGGGCGAGTTCGGGTGCGGCGCCGCGCAGCGCGTACCCGATCAGGAGCAGCACCACGCCGCCCGTACCGGCCAGGATCGGGGTGAGCACGGTGAGGACGGGGAGCAGCCCGGCCCCGTCCTCGGAGCGGAGCCGGTCGGTCAGGCCGAGCGGTGCGGGCGGGCCGGCGTCGCGGAGCGCGGTGTAGCGCTGGTACTCCGGCTCGGCCGGGGCGGCGATGAGGTCGGCCATCGAGGCGGCCTTGGTGCGCAGTTGGGCCGAGTTGAGGTGCGGCTCGGCGGCCCGGAGGGCTTCGGTGAGACGGGCGTCGCGCAGTGCCTCGTCCAGGGCCCGGTCGAAGTCCGGTCGGTCTTCGGCCAGCAGGTGCGGGGTGGTGTTGACCACGGGGTACCCCGTTCCGTCGTCGCGGAGGTGCGATGAGGTCAGTGCGTGGGTGTGCGTGGATGGGTGTGGCAGCGTGCGGGCGCACGCGGAAGGCGCGCTGATGCCTTGATGGTAGGGGTGGGAACCGATCAGCACACAGTCGGTTTCCGGAATTTCAGCCCTCTCGGTACGAGGTCAACACCGTGCAGTGACAGTTCAGTTCAACGGGAGCCTGGCGACCAGCAGCCGCCCCTCCATGGTGACCCCGCCGTCCATCGCGATCGCCAGCTCGTCCGCGTAGATGTACGGGCCGGGGATGTGCGGCGGCGCGCCGTCCTCGGCGTGGGCGCTGCCGGTGAGGTACGGGATCGGGCTGTGCCCGTGCACCACCCGGTGGCCGCCGTACGCGCCGAGCAGCTCGTGCACCGCCTGCGCGCCCGCCTCGCCGCGGAAGGCGAACCGCTTGGTGAACCGGCGGAAGGCGTCCCACCACTCGTCCGCGCCCTCGTCGGCGAGCAGCCGGTGCACCGACTCGTTGACGTCGTCGATGGTGTCGCCGTACTCGAGGTAGGCGGTGGTGTCGGAGTGCAGCAGCAGGTGGCCGTCCTCCAGCGCGATCGCGGGGAGCCGGGAGAGCCAGCTGACGTGGTGCGTCTCCAGCCGCTCCAGGTCGGTCTGCTGACCGCCGTTCAGCCGCCAGGCGGCCAGGAAGGAGGCGGTGCCCGCGGTGGACTGCACCGGCTCGTCGCCGTACCGGGCGGCGCCCAGGAAGAGCAGTTCGTGATTGCCCATCAGGGCCCGGCAGTACCCGCCGGCGGCGGCGGCCTCGGCGGCCAGCTGCATCACCAGGTCGATCACGCCGATGCCGTCCGGGCCCCGGTCGGTGAAGTCGCCCAGGAACCAGAGCCGGGACCGCCCGGCCGACCAGTGGCCCTCCGCGTCGATCAGGCCCTGCTGGTGCAGCGCGGCCAGCAGTTCGTCGAGGTAGCCGTGCACGTCCCCGACCACGTACAGCGGTCCGGGCGCCTCGCCGGGCTCGGGCTGCGGGTACGGGTAGTGCAGCTCCTCGGCCGCGAGCAGGGGGCCGAGCTCGATGGTCGGCGGGTCGTCCGAGGCGGTCGCCTCCCGGAAGGCGGGGGCGGTCTGACTGCCCGTCGGCCAGTGCTGTTCCAGGAACCGGGCGCCGCCGTACCCGCTGTAGGTGGCGTCGTAGCCGTAGCCGCCGACCGGCTCGGGGGGCTCGAAGTAGGAGCCGTACGGGAGCACGTCGAGGTCCTGCTGCTGGCGGGGGCCTGACTCGGACAGCTCAGGCCCGGGGAGGCGGTCCTCGGGTGTCATTCGCCCATCATAGGAAGACCGCTCTCCCCTGGTCCTCACCGGGCGGTGACTTTCGCAGTGCATTCGGTTGCACTGTCCAGGGGCTCGGGGAGCAGCGGCGATCTCCGGCGTGCGGGTCGGGCGGCAGGGGGCCCGGACGGTGCAACCCCGTGCGGGTGTCAGACCTCCCCCGGCGGGCGGGGCGGGCTGACGGTGGTGCGGGGGCTGCGGCGTTGGGAGGAGGCCCGGACGATCAGTTCGGTGGGCATCAGGGTCCCCGGCGGGGGCCCGGCCGAGGCGGTGCGGAAGCGGGGCGGGAAGAGCCGCCCGACGTCCACTCCGGTCCCGGAGTCGACTCCCTCGATGGCGTCGATCAGGAGGTTGACCACGGTGGTGCCGATCCGACGGGGTTTCAGCGAGAGGGTGGTGATCGGCGGCTCGGTGCCGGCGTACACGTCGCTCTCGCTGCAGCAGACCAGCAGCAGGTCGTCCGGCACCCGCATCCCGTACCGCCGGGCGGCGGCCAGCAGGTCGGTGCCGTTCGGGTCGAACAGGCCGTACACCGCGTCGGGTCGGTCCGGACGGGCGAGCAGCCGGTCGGCGGCCACCGCTCCGGCGGCCGGGTCGTGGGCGGGGTAGGTCTCGTAGACCGGCTCCTGGCCGACCCGCTCGCACCAGCCGAGGTAGGCCTCGGTGGAGAGCCGGGTGTAGGTGTCGGTGGAGGTGCCGGTGAGCAGGCCGATCCGGCGCGCGCCGGCCTCGCTCAGGTGGTCGAGGATGCCGAGCACGGCGGCCTCGTGGTCGTTGTCGACCCAGGCGGTGACCGGGCAGTTGCCCGGTTTGCCGTCGCTGACCACCGGGACGCCGGACCGGTAGAGCTCGCTGACCAGGGGGTCCTGGTCGGGCGGGTCGATCACCACGGTGCCGTCCAGGGCGATGTTGCCCCAGACGTCGTGCCGGGAGGAGGCGGGGAGCACGACCAGTGCGTACCCGCGGCTGAGCGCGGCGCTGGTCGCGGCCCGCGCCATCTCAGCGAAGTAGGCGAACTCGGTGAAGGTGAACGGCTCCTCGCCGTAGGTGGTGACGGTCAGTCCGATCAGGCCGGACCGTCCGGTGCGCAGGGTGCGGGCGGCGGCGGAGGGGCGGTAGCCGAGGCGCTCGGCCACCTCGCGGACTCGGCTTCTGGTCTCGTCGGGCAGGCGGCCCTTCCCGTTCAGGGCGTCCGAGACCGTGGTGATCGACACTCCGGCGGCTGCTGCCACATCCCGGATGCCGGCCCGTTCCAGTCGCCGTGAGGTGGTGGGGCGCCGACCGCTCTGATTGGCTGCTGCTGTCATGGCGGACCGATCGTATGGCTCATGACGCCCTGTTGTGACCGGGGCCGACCGAAGGGCCGGAGAACCGTTTCTCCGCGAGTCATCGCCGGTCTACCCCTTGGATACCCGCCCCGATCCAGGCTTCTTACCTCTGACATGTGCCATAGGAACGCGGCAGAATGGCTGATCGGTGTCCGTACCCCGAACGAGCAACTCACCCCTACGGGTGAGCGGCCTCGGTATCGTTCGGGGCACCCGACCGGGGTGGCACGGATACGCAGCAAGGGCCGAGCGCGTACGGCGATCCCGGCCGCGCAGGGCACCACCTGATTTCGCATAAGGAGAAGCACCGTGACCGGTACGGCAGCGCAGGGTCCCCGGCTGAGGCCGACCCTGGACGGCATCCCGACCTACAAGCCGGGCAAGCCGGCCAGTGCCGACTCGTACAAGCTGTCCTCCAACGAGAACCCGTACGAGCCGCTCCCCGGTGTGCTGGACGCGGCCGTCGCCGCGGCCGGCTCGTTCAACCGCTACCCGGACCTGGCGTCGAGCGAGCTGGTCGCCGAGCTCGCCGCCCGCTTCGGGGTGCCGCTGGAGCACGTCGTGCTCGGTACCGGCTCGGTGGGCGTCGCGCAGTCCCTGGTGCTCTCCACCGCCGGTCCGGGCGACGAGGTGATCTTCGCCTGGCGCTCGTTCGAGGCGTACCCGATCATCACCCAGGTCGCCGGGGCCACCCCCGTCCCGGTCCCGCTCACCGCCGGTGAGGAGCACGACCTGGACGCGATGCTCGCCGCGATCACGCCGCGGACCCGGCTGATCTTCGTCTGCAACCCGAACAACCCCACCGGCACGGTGATCCACCGGGCCGAGCTGGAGCGCTTCCTGGACGCCGTCCCCGGTGACGTCCTGGTCGTGGTGGACGAGGCGTACATCGAGTTCATCCGGGACGAGCGGGTGCCCAACGGCATCGACCTCTACCGCGACCGCCCCAACGTCTGCGTGCTGCGCACCTTCTCCAAGGCGTACGGCCTGGCGGGTCTGCGGGTCGGCTTCGCGGTCGCGCACGAGCCGGTCGCCACCGCGCTGCGCAAGACCGCCGTCCCGTTCGGCGTCAGCCAGCTCGCCCAGGACGCCGCGGTGGCCTCGCTGCGGGCCGAGGACGCCCTGCTGGTCCGGGTCGAGGCGCTGGTCGCCGAGCGCGGCCGGGTCGCCGCCGGGCTGGCCGCCCAGGGCTGGGAGCTCGCCGACACCCAGGCCAACTTCGTCTGGCTGCGGCTCGGCGAGCGCACCCTCGACTTCGCGGCCGCCTGCGGCGCGGCCGGGGTCGTGGTCCGTCCGTTCCCGGGCGAGGGCGTCCGCGTCACCATCGGCGAGGTGGCCGGCAACGACATCTTCCTGGCCACCGCCGAGGCCTTCCGCAAGTCGCTCTGACCCACCCGCCCGAGGGGCCCCGGCCGGGGCCCCTCGGAGCTGACGCCCCGTGGGGTGTTCACATTTCCCACCCGGTTCGATCACGATTCGGGTGGATGGTGCACCGTGCACGAATCACCGGCGAGGATGGACGGGGCGGGGTTGCCGCCCACCTCCTGCTCGCCGAGAGAACTCCATCGTGCGCACTGCCCGGTTCGCGGCCGCCGCCCTGCTCCTGCCCGTCGCCGCTGCCCTGACCGCCTGCGGCGGGGCGGCCGACCCGGCACCCGCGCGTTCCGCCGAGCGGACGCCGCAGCAGGTGCTGGTGGCCGCCGCCGAGGTGATGAAGCGGGCGGGCGGCGCCGAGGTGGAACTCCGGGGCGGGGAGCTCCGGTGGGCCGGCCCGGTGGTGTGGGCGCCGAAGCCCGCGATGGAGCTGGCCCGGTCGGACGGCAGGCGGCTCAAGGTCGTCGACGGCGCCGCCTACGCGGGCGGTCCGGGGGTGGCCGAGATCTCCCGGGGGAAGGCCTGGCAGCGCCTGGATGGACCGGTCGAGGGCCTGAAGGACCTCCGGGCCGGCCGGGTCGACCCGCTCGGGCTGGGGACGGTGCTGATGCTGCGCGAGCAGCTCGACCCCGCGGCCGGACTGGCCCTGGCGGCCAAGGAGGAAGCGGTCACCCGGGTCGGGGCGGAGCAGCTGGACGGGGCGGCCGCCACCCACTACCGGGTGGAGGCCCCCGGCGGCCTCTACCTCGGCGACCCCGCGCTGAGCCAGGACAACCGGCGCACCCTGGCCGAGCAGCTGCAACGGGCCCGGGTGGCCCGGGTGGTGATCGACTACTGGGTGAACGACCGGGACGAGCTGCTGAAGCGCACCGAGAGCGGCAACGGCGCCGCCGGTGCGGCCACTGCGGAGATCCGTTACCGCGGGCTCGGCGTCCGGGCGGACGTGTCGGCGCCGCCGCCGGGCGACGTCGCGGGCCTGATGGACCTGCTGCCGACCGCCGTCCCGGCCACCACCCCCGCCACCGAGGAGTCCTGATGACGCGTCACACTTTCGCCCTGCCGCTGCTGGCGGCCTGCCTGGCCGGTGCGTTGGCCGCCTGTGCGGGGGCGCCGGCCGGGCCGGTCGCCGAGCGGGCGCCCGCGGACGTGCTCAAGGCGGCGGTCCAGGTGATGGCCGGGGTGGGCAGTGCGGAGGTCGAGCTCGACGGGGGCTGGTCGGGGAAGGCGTCCTGGCGGCCGGCCGTCCGGCTGACGCTGTCGGGGGAGCAGCAGGCCCGGGTGCTGGCGCTCGGCGACTCGTTCTACGTCGGTGGGACGGCCGAGACGGCGTCGCGTACCGGCGGCCGGTCCTGGGAGCTGGTGGAGGGGCCGTTCGCCGGGGAGGGACGGGCGGTCGCGCTCGGGCTCGGGCCCGCGCTGGCGTTCGGGCAGCGGGTCGACCCCGCCGGGGCGTTGGAGCAGGCGGCCCGGGGAGCGGTGGTGAAGGTCGGCCGGGAGACCGTCGACGGTGAGGCGGTCACCCACTACCGCGCCGTCCTCGACGGCGAGGAGTACTTCGGTGACGGGCGCGGGCTGAACGACGAGCACCGCCGCGCGCTGGCCGCGGCGTTCCGGGCCGGCGGCCCGACCACCGCCACCGTCGACCTGTGGCTGAACGCGAAGGACCAGCTGGTCCGGAAGACCGAGACCGGCAACCCGACCACCGCCGACCCGGTCAACACCGTCCGCTACCGCGGGCTCGGCACCCCGCTCGAGGTCCAGCCGCCCGCGTCGGTCGACGTGCTGAACCCGAGGACGGCCAGGAACGGGTGAAGGTTGGCCGTACTTCCTGTGCGGACGCTGTGAGCGGGGCCCGCCCGGGGTGGCCGGAGCGGCCGGGCCGCCGTCGGATGACCGGGATCGGGTGGTGTGTCCGGGCCGTTGCGGTCAGGGAACTCCCAGGTGGGGCACAGGGATTGGCAAGAGCTCGGCGGCAGGCTGTGCGACATGAAGGCGCTCCCTCGACGGCGTGCTGCCGTCCTCGTCAACTCCGCGCTCGTGGTGGCCCTGCTGGGTGGGGCGGCGATCGTCTACACCACCCTGGACAGTGGGACCAGTACTGCGGCCAGTAAGCCGCAGACCCGGTCGGCCACCGTCTCGAAGGGCACGGTCCTGGCCACGGTGTCCGGATCGGGGGCGCTGTCCTCGCCGACCGACGCGGGCCAGGACTTCGTCACCGGCGGGAAGTTGACCGCGGTGAAGGTCGCGGTCGGCGACCAGGTGAAGAAGGGCGACGTGCTGGCCACGGTGGCCACCACCGACGCCCAGCAGCAGGTGGACGCGGCCAAGCGGGCGCTGACCACGGCCGAGGCGAACCTGACCAAGGCCGAGGCGGGCCAGAAGGTCACCACCAGCACGCCGGGCAAGACGGACGCCAGGACCGGCCAGCAGGGCCCGTCGACCAGCACGACCACCACCGAGGTGGACGACGCGCAGGTGGCGCAGGCCGAGCAGCAGGTGGAGACGGCGCAGACCAACCTCACCAACGCCCAGACGGCGCTGGCGGGTACGACGCTGACCGCCTCGACCGACGGCACGGTGGCCTCGGTGGCGGGCAAGGTCGGCGACACGGTGAGCGGCAGCGGCGGCAGTGGCGGCAGCACCGCCAAGAGCAGCAGCACGACCACCACCAGCTCGGCCCCCACCGGTTTCGTGGTGCTGACCAACCCGACCGGGATGCGGGTGACCGCGAGCTTCTCCGAGCTGGACTCGCTCAAGGTGAAGAAGGGGGCCTCGGCCACCGTCACCCTGAACGCACAGTCCGACACCAAGCTCAACGCCACCGTGCTGTCGGTGAGTTCACTCCCGAACAGCAGCTCCGGCGGCAGCAGCAGCGCGGTCCAGTACAGCGCGACCCTGCAGATCACCGGTGACACCAGCAAGCTGCGGACCGGCCTCAGCGCGACCATCTCGGTCATCACCGGCCAGGCCGACAACGCGCTCTCCGTCCCGACCGCCGCCCTCTCCGGCACCGGCAGCTCCCGCACCGCGACCCTGCTCAAGGCGGACGGCAGCACCGAGCGGGTCGAGGTGACCGTGGGCGTGGAGGGCGACAGCACCGTCCAGGTGCTGGAGGGGCTGCAGGAGGGTGACCGGGTCCAGCTGGTCAGCACCACGGTCAGCGGCAGCAACGGCTTCCCGGGCGGCAACTTCCCCGGCCTGGGCGGCGCGGGGGCGGGCGTCGGCGGCCAGACCGGCGGCGGTGCCCGCAACGGCGGCTCGGGCGGCGGGCGTTGATGCCGAACAAGCCGCCGGTGATCCAGCTCCGCGGCGTCGCCAAGCGCTACGGGTACGGCGATGCGACCGTGCACGCGTTGCGCGGCCCGGACGGCCGGGACGGCACCCCGCTCGGCGTCAGCCTCGACATCGCCGAGGGCGACTTCGTCGCGGTGATGGGCAGTTCCGGGTCCGGCAAGTCGACGCTGATGAACATCCTCGGCTGCCTGGACGTGCCGAGCTCCGGCCGCTACCTGCTCGACGGCATCGACGTCGGGCACCTGGACGAGCACCAGCTCTCGCTGGTCCGCAACCGCAAGATCGGCTTCATCTTCCAGTCGTTCAACCTGGTGCCGCGCACCACGGCACTGGCCCAGGTGGAGCTCCCGCTCGCCTACGCCGGGGTCCGGGCGGCCGAACGCCGCCGCCGCGCACTGGCCGCGCTCGACCGGGTCGGGCTGGCCGAGCGGGCCGGCCACAAGCCGAACGAGCTCTCCGGCGGCCAGCAGCAACGCGTCGCGGTGGCACGGGCGTTGGTGACCGCACCGGCGATGCTGCTGGCGGACGAGCCGACCGGCAACCTGGACAGCCGATCCACCGACGAGGTGTTGACCATCATCGAAGGGCTCAACCGCACCGGCCGTACGGTCGTGCTGATCACCCACGAGGACGAGGTGGCCCAGCGGGCCAAGCGCGTGATCCGGCTGGTGGACGGGGCGATCGCCTCGGACGTCCGGCAGGACGCGCCGCAGGGGGTGGCGGTGTGATCGTCTGGCAGATGCTCCGGTTCGCCTTCGGCGGGCTGGCGGCCAACAAGGTCAGATCCGCCCTCACCATGCTCGGGGTGCTGATCGGCGTCGCCGCCGTGATCCTGCTGCTCGCGGTCGGCAACGGCTCCTCCGTCGCGGTGAAGAACTCCATCACCGCGCTGGGCACCAACTCACTCACCGTCAGCTCCAGCAACCTGCGCGGCTCGGCCACCGCCGCCAAGCCGCTCACGGTCAAGGACGCCAAGGCGCTGGCCGAGGCCCAGGCCCCGGCGATCAAGTCCGTCGCCCCGGTGGTCACCACCTCCGGCACGGCCCTGTACGGGGACATCTCGCACGCCCCCGGCTCGATCGTCGGCACCTACCCCGCGTACTTCGAGACCGCCAACCAGAAGGTCGCCAAGGGCGACTACTTCTCCAACGACGACGTGCTCAACTCCCGCAAGGTGGCGGTGATCGGCTCCACCACCGCGACCCAGCTGTTCGCCACCGAGGACCCGGTCGGCAAGCGGATCGTCGTCGGCGGCACCCCGTTCACCGTCACCGGTGTGCTGCAGACCAAGGGCAGCAGCGGCTTCAACGACCCGGACGACGTGGTGATCGCGCCGCTGCCCACGGTGCAGAACGCCTTCACCGGCTTCGGCTCGGTGAACCAGATCCTGGTGCAGGCGAGCAGCGCCGACGCCACCACCGAGGCCCAGGCCGAGATCAGCCGGGTGCTGCTCGGCGCGCACGCCATCGCGGACCCGGCCAAGGCCGACTTCCGGATCAGCAACCAGACCTCGCTGCTGACCGCCCGGGAGAGCACCACCAAGACCTTCACCGTGCTGCTCGGCGCGGTGGCCGCGATCTCCCTGCTGGTCGGCGGGATCGGGATCACCAACATCATGCTGGTCACCGTCACCGAGCGGACCAGGGAGATCGGCATCCGGAAGGCGCTCGGCGCACCCCGGGTCGCCATCCTGGGCCAGTTCCTCACCGAGTCGACCCTGCTGTCGGTGATCGGCGCGGGGCTCGGAGTGGCGGCCGGCCTGCTCGGGGCCCGCTTCACCATCGTGGGCATCACCCCGGTGGTGATCCCCGAATCCGTGGTCGGGGCCTTCGCGATCGCGGTCGCCATCGGCCTGTTCTTCGGCAGCTACCCCGCCAACCGGGCCGCCGCGCTGCGCCCCATCGACGCCCTCCGGCACGAATAGACAGGAGCCACCATGACCTCCGAGGACCCGCTCGCCACCCCGCCGGACGCCCGCGACGTGACCGCCGAGCTGGCCGCCGCACCCCGCCGCCGGCTGCCCTGGCCGACCCTGGTGCTCTCCGGTGCCGTACTCGCCACCCTCGCCTTCGCGGGCGGCGTGCAGTACCAGAAGAGCAACGCGGAGCCGGGCACCCAGCGCGCGTCGGCGCCCAACCAGCAGCAGGGCCAGAACGGTTACGGCGGCGGCAACCGCCGCGGCCAGAACGGCACGGGCGGCGCCGGCGGCACCGGCGGGGCCGGTGCCGGGGGCAACCCGCAGGCCGGCTTCACCCGGGGCACGGTCAAGGCGGTGGACGGCTCGACGGTCTACCTGACCGATGCCAGCGGGAAGACCGTCAAGGTCACCACCACCGACGCCACCAAGGTCCAGCTGGCCAAGGAGGGGAAGGCCGCGGACCTCCAGCCCGGCCAGTCCGTCACCGTGGTCGGCACCCCGGACGCCTCCGGCGGCTACGCGGCGACCCAGCTGACCGAGGGCGCGGCGGGCGGGTTCGGCGGGTTCGGCGGCGCCCGACCCGGCGGCGCGGCGTCCCCGACCGGTTGACCGCGGTCTCATCAGGTCCTCATCAACCGAACGTAGGCTCCCCGGGCTATCGTCCATGGAGGACAGACGAGGACGTGGTGAGGACCTCGCCCGACCGGGAGGCGGATCAGCAGTGCAACGGACAGCGACCATGAGCCCGACCAGCACCACCACCGGCGAGGCGTACCTGCTGGTGGTGGACGACGAGCCGAACATCCGCGAACTGCTCTCCGCCTCCCTCCGGTTCTCCGGTTTCCGGGTGGCTTCGGCGGCCACCGGCGAGGAGGCGCTCAGCTCGATCGCGGCCGAGCGGCCCGACCTGGTCGTGCTCGACGTGATGCTCCCGGACCTGGACGGCTTCACCGTGGTCGAGCGGCTCCGCGAGCAGGCCCAGTGGCCGCAGCCCGCCGACCACGTGCCGGTGCTCATGCTCACCGCCAAGGACGGCACCACCGACAAGGTGCACGGGCTGGCGGCCGGTGCGGACGACTACGTCACCAAGCCGTTCAGCCTGGAGGAGCTGATCGCCCGGATCAGGGCGATCCTGCGCCGGGCGGGCGGCCCCACCGAGGACGGCCGGCTGACGGTCGGTGACCTGACCCTCGATCCGACCGCGCACGAGGTGACCAGGGCCGACCAGCCGGTCAGCCTCTCGCCGACCGAGTTCAAGCTGCTGCACTACCTGATGGCCAACGTGGGCCGGGTGGTCTCCAAGGCGCAGATCCTGGACCACGTCTGGGCCTACGACTTCGGCGGCGACCTCTCCATCGTCGAGTCGTACATCTCCTACCTCCGCCGCAAGCTCGACTCGGGCCCGGTGCACGGGCCGAAGCTGATCCACACCGTCCGGGGCATCGGCTACGCGCTCCGCCGACCGCCGCAGTGATGTCCCGGCTCTCGCTCCGCACCCGGTTGCTGCTGCTCACCCTGCTGCTGGTCACCACCGGCCTCGCGGTCAGTGACGTGATGGTGCTCGGCACCGTCCGGGGCAACCTGGTGGACCGCGCGGACGAGCAGCTGAAGGGGTTCGCCGAGCCGCTCTCGCACCGCGACCCGGAACGGGCCGCCGAGGCCCGCCAGTTCAACCAGGCGGCGGCCAACCGCCGGATCGCCCCGGCGCTGCCGAGCCAGTTCCTGGTGCAGTACCTGGGGGCGAGCGGCAGCGTCGAGCAGGTGCTCAGGGAGCCGATGAGCGGCGCCGACCCGGGCCCCCGGCTGACCGGCCTGGGCCCGATCGGCAAGCCCTTCGACGCCCCGGGCGAGCAGCAGGGCCACCGCTGGCGGGTGCTGATCCTCCCGGTCACCAAGAGCAGCCCGGCCACCCCGCAGTACGCGCTGGCCGCGATCTCCCTCGACGACGTCGACTCCACCGTCTCCCGGTTGCAGACCTCCTTCCTCGCCATCGGCGCCGTGGTCCTGCTGCTGATCACCGCCCTCGGCGCGTTCGCCGTCCGGGCCGGCCTGCGTCCGCTGTCCCGGATCGAGCAGGACGCCGAGCTGATCGCCACCGGCGGCCTCTCGCACCGGATCTCCCAGCCGCCGGCCACCACCGAGGTAGGCCGGCTGACCGCCGCGCTGAACAGCATGCTGAGCCAGCTGGAGACGGCCTTCGCCGCCCGGGCCCGCTCGGAGGCCAGGATGCGCCGGTTCGTCGCGGACGCCTCGCACGAGCTGCGCACCCCGCTGGCCGGCATCCGGGGCTTCGCCGAGCTGCACCGGATGGGTGCGCTGGAGGACGTCGACCGTGCGATGGACCGGATCGAGTCGGAGGCGATCCGGCTCGGCACCCTGGTCGAGGACCTGCTGACGCTGGCCCGGCTGGACGAGGAGCGCCCGCTCGACCTGGCGCCGATGGACCTGCGCACCCTGGCCGCCGACGCCCTGCACGACCTGACCGCGCTCGACCCGGGCCGTCCGGTCTCGCTCACCGGCCCGGCCGGTACCGGCGCCCCCCAGCCGGCCCCGGTGCTCGGCGACGAGGCCAGGCTCCGCCAGGTGGTCACCAACCTGGTCGGCAACGCCGCCAAGCACACCCCGCCGGGCACCCCGGTCCGGATCGGCGTGGGCCGGTCCGGTGGCCACTGCCTGCTCGAAGTGGCCGACTCGGGGCCCGGTCTGACCCCCGATCAGTCCGCTCAGGTGTTCGAGCGCTTCTATCGGGTCGACCCGTCCCGGAGCCGGCGCGACGGCGGCGGGGCGGGCCTCGGCCTGGCCATCGCCTGCGCCCTGACCAGCGCCCACCACGGGACGCTGACGGTGGACTCCAGCATCGGCGTGGGCACCGTGTTCCAGCTCCAGCTGCCCCCGGCCTGAACCGACCCCACCCCGCTGTTCGAACGGATCTAAGCATCGTGGATACTCTCCTTGTGAACGTGTTCACGTTCACAAGCGGACAAGCTTTGGCCGCATTCCGGCGCTCGTCTGCTAAAAGTGATCTTTGTCCGTTATGTGAGTAGAAGTCACCAGCCGGAGAGAGGGCGAAGTGGAGCTAGCAGTCGCTCACGAGACCATCGCGCGATGGCAGTTCGGCATCACCACCGTCTACCACTTCCTCTTCGTGCCGCTGACGATCAGTCTGGCGGCCCTGGTGGCCGGGCTGGAGACGGCCTGGGTGCGGACGGGCAAGGAGAAGTACTTCCACGCCACCAAGTTCTGGGGCAAGCTCTTCCTGATCAACATCGCCATGGGCGTGGTGACCGGCATCGTGCAGGAGTTCCAGTTCGGGATGAACTGGTCGGACTACTCCCGCTTCGTCGGCGACGTGTTCGGGGCCCCGCTCGCGATGGAGGCGCTGATCGCCTTCTTCTTCGAGTCCACCTTCATCGGCCTGTGGATCTTCGGCTGGGACAAGCTGCCGAAGAAGATCCACTGCGCCTGCATGTGGATGGTCGCGATCGGCACCCTGCTCTCCGGCTACTTCATCCTGGCGGCCAACTCCTGGATGCAGCACCCGGTCGGCTACACCGTCGACCCGGTCACCGGGAAGGCCCAGCTCACCGACATCGCCCGGGTGCTGTTCCAGGACACCACCGTGGTGGTGGTGCTGCACACCATCACCGCCGCCTTCCTGACCGGCGCGGCCTTCATGGTCGGCATCAGCAGCTTCCACCTCTGGAAGGACAAGCGCTCCGACCGGCCGGACCCGAAGCGGACCGCCGCCATGCGCACCTCGCTCCGGCTCGCCCTGGTGGTCGCGGTGATTGCGGGCCTCGGCACCGCGCTCAGCGGCGACAGCCTGGCCAAGGTGATGTTCCGTCAGCAGCCGATGAAGATGGCCTCGGCCGAGGCGCTCTGGGACACCGAGGCCCCGGCCCCGTTCTCGATCTTCGCGGTGGGCAACGTCAACGAGGGCCACAACTCCGTCGCGCTGGAGATCCCGGCGATACTGTCCTTCCTCGCCAACAGCGACTTCACCTCCGCCGTCCCCGGCATCAACGAGACGGCCGCCGCCGAGGCGGCGCGGTACGGCGGCGACCCGAAGGACTACATCCCGAACATCTTCGTCACCTACTGGGGCTTCCGCCTCATGATCGGCTTCGGGATGACGTCCTTCGTGGCCGCGCTGATCGGGCTCTGGACCACCCGCCGGAAATTCTGGCTGGCCCCCGAGTACCGCACCGGTGACGACGAGGTCCCCCGGCTGATGCTCACCAGGAACACCGAGATGAACGGCTTCCTGACCAGGTGGAGCTGGCGGATCGGCATCCTCACCATGGGCTTCCCGCTGATCGCCAACAGCTTCGGCTGGATCTTCACCGAGATGGGCCGTCAGCCCTGGGCCGTCTTCGGCCTGATGAAGACCTCCGCCGCCGTCTCGCCCAACGTCAGCGTCACCACCCAGGTGATCGCCCTCTCCACCTTCACCCTGCTCTACGCGGTCCTGGCGGTGATCGAGGTCAGACTCCTGGTCAAGTACGCCAAGGCGGGCCCGGTCACCACCGAGGAACCCCCGACCGAGGACCCGACGCTGCGCCCCGGGCCCGACGACGCCGACAAGCCTCTCGCCTTCGCCTACTGAGGACTCCCGATGCAACTCCACGACGTCTGGTTCATCCTGATCGCCGTCCTCTGGATCGGCTACTTCTTCCTCGAAGGCTTCGACTTCGGCATCGGCGTCCTCACCAAGCTGCTCGCCCGCAACACCGCCGAACGCCGGGTCCTGATCAACACCATCGGCCCGGTCTGGGACGGCAACGAGGTCTGGCTGCTGACCGCCGGCGGCGCCACCTTCGCCGCCTTCCCGGACTGGTACGCCACCCTGTTCTCCGGCTTCTACCTGCCGCTCCTGATCATCCTGGTCTGCCTGATCGTCCGCGGCGTCGCCTTCGAGTACCGGGCCAAGCGCACCGATCAGCGCTGGCAGCGGAACTGGGAGCACGCCATCTTCTGGACCTCGCTGCTGCCCGCCTTCCTGTGGGGCGTGGCCTTCGCCAACATCGTCCAGGGCGTCGACATCGACGCGAAGAAGAACTACGTCGGCACCTTCTGGGACCTGCTCAACCCGTACGCCATCCTCGGCGGCCTGGTCACCCTCGCCCTCTTCACCTTCCACGGCGCGCTCTTCGCCGCGCTGAAGACGGTGGGCGAGATCCGCACCCGGGCCCGCGCCATGGCGCTCCAGCTCGGGCTGCTCACCGCCGTGCTGGCGCTGGTCTTCCTGGTCTGGACCCAGGCCGACAGCGGCAACGGCTGGAGCCTCACCGCGCTGGTGATCGCCGTGGTGGCCCTGCTCGGCTCCCTCGGGGCGAACCAGCTCGGGCGCGAGGGCTGGGCGTTCATCCTCTCCGGGGTCACCGTCACGGCCGCGGTCGCGATGCTCTTCCTGGCCCTGTTCCCCGACGTGATGCCGTCCACCCTGAACCCGGAGTGGTCGCTGACCGTCAGCAACGCCGCCTCCTCGGCCTACACGCTCAAGCTGATGACGATCGTGGCGGCGGTCTTCACTCCGCTGGTGCTGCTCTACCAGGGCTGGACGTACTGGGTGTTCCGCAAGCGGATCGGCACCCAGCACATCCCGGCCGCGCACTGACCATGAGGCCCGTCGACCCCCGCCTGCTCAGCCAGGCCAGGACCACCCGCGCCTTCCTCGCCGGATCGGTACTCCTCGGCGGGGTCGGCGCGGTCCTCACCGTGCTCCAGGCCACCCTGATCGCCGAGATCGTGGTCCGCGCCTTCCAGCAGCACGACTACGCCCTCACCACCCCGCTGCTGCTGCTCGGCTGCACCGCGCTCGGCCGCGCCCTGGTCGCCTGGCTCACCGAGCTGACGGCCCATCGGTCGGTGGCCCGGGTGAAGTCCACCCTCCGCCGCCGGCTGCTCGACCACGCCACCGCGCTCGGCCCCGGCTACCTCTCCACCCGCCGTACCGGCGAGCTCACCACCCTCGCCACCCGGGGGATCGACGCGCTCGACGACTACTTCGCCCGCTACCTGCCGCAGCTCGCGCTCGCCGTGGTGGTCCCCGCGATCGTCCTGCTCCGGATCCTCGGCGCCGACCTCGCCTCGGCCGCGATCATCGCCGGGACGCTGCCGCTGATCCCGCTCTTCATGGTTCTGATCGGCCTGGCCACCCAGAGCCGGATGGACCGGCAGTGGAGCACCCTGGCCCGGCTCAGCCATCACTTCCTCGACGTGGTCGCTGGCCTGCCCACGCTCAAGGTCTTCAACCGGGCCAAGCACCAGGCCGAGACGGTCCGCCGGATCACCGACGACTACCGCAGGGCGACCCTGCGCACGCTCCGGATCGCCTTCATCAGCTCGTTCGCGCTGGAGCTGCTGGCCACCCTCTCGGTCGCCCTGGTCGCCGTCTCGATCGGCTTCCGCCTGGTCGACGGCACCCTCGGCCTGGAGACCGGCCTGCTCGTCCTGGTGCTGGCCCCCGAGGTCTACTTCCCGATCCGCCAGGTCGGCGCGCTGTACCACTCCAGCGTCGAGGGCCTCTCGGCCGCGAACGAGATCTTCGAGGTGCTGGAGACCCCGCTCCCCGCCGCCGGCACCACCCCGGCCCCCGACCTCCGCAGCGCGACCATCACTCTCACCGACCTGGCCGTCGAGGGCCGCCTGCCCGCCACCAGCCTGACCGTCACCCCCGGCTCGGTGGTCGCCCTGACCGGGCCGAGCGGCTCCGGCAAGACCACCCTGCTCAGCGCCCTGCTCGGCTTCACCGCCCCCACCTCCGGCACCGTCCGGATCGGCGGCCACGACCTGGCCGAGCTCGACCCGGCCGACTGGCACCGCCAGATCGCCTGGGTCCCGCAGCATCCGCACCTGTTCGCCGGGACGGTCGCCGACAACATCCGGCTGGCCCGCCCCGACGCCACCGACGCGGAGCTGCGGGCCGCCCTGGCGGCGGCCCACGCCACCGACTTCGCCGACCCGGACACCGAGCTGGGCGAGAACGGGGCCGGCCTCTCGGCCGGCCAGCGCCAGCGCCTGGCCCTGGCCCGCGCCCTCCTGACGGATCGTCCGCTGCTACTGCTGGACGAGCCCACCGCCAACCTGGACAGCGCCAGTGAGGAGGCGATCGTCCGGGCCGTCCAGGCCCTCCGGGGCCGCACCGTCCTCTTCGTCGCCCACCGCCCCGCCCTGCTCGCCACCGCCACCCACCATCACCACCTCGCACCGCCACCCACGGCCATGGTGACCGAGCCGGTGGAGCCGTCGCAGCAGGCCGTCCGGCCCGGTACCCCCGCCGCCGCTTCGCCCGACACCGTCCCTGCGCCCGCGGCCACCATCCCCCGGCTCACCCTCGCGACCGTGCTCGGCACCCTGGCCCTCACCTGCGCCGTCGCCCTGATGGCCACCTCGGGCTGGCTCATCTCGTACGCCTCCGAGATGCCGCCGGTGCTCTACCTGATGATGGCCGTGACCTCCGTCCGGGCCTTCGGCATCGGCCGCAGCGTGTTCCGCTACGCCGAGCGCCTGGTCTCGCACGACGCCGTACTGCGGGCGCTCGGGGCGATCCGCACCTCCGTCTACCGGCGGCTGGAGCAGCTCGCCCCCACCGGCCTGCCGGCCTTCCGCCGGGGCGACCTGCTGTCCCGGCTGGTCTCCGACGTCGACGCGATCCAGGACCACTACCTGCGCTGGAGGCTCCCGGCCGCGGTCGCCGTCGCGGTCTCGCTGCTCTCCTCCCTCGCCCTCGCCGCCTTCCTCCCCGCCGCCGGGGCCGTTCTCGCCCTCGGCCTGCTGCTGGCCGGGGCCGTCGTGCCCGCCCTGGCCGGGCGCCTCTCCGCCCGGACGGAGCGTCAGCAGGCACCGGCCCGGGGCGAGTTGGCCACCGCCGTGGTGGACGCCCTGACCGGCACCGCCGAACTCACCGTGGCCGGCGCGCTCCCCGCCCGGCTCCGGGCCGCCACCGCCGCCGACCGCCGCCTGACCGGCCTGGCCGCCCGCTCCGCCGCCTCGCTGGCCGCCTCCACCGGGCTGACCGCCGCCCTCACGGGGCTGACCGTCGCCGCCGCCGCGGCCGTCGGCGTACACGCCGTCAGCACCGGTGCGCTGCCCGGCGTCTGCCTCGCCCTGGTGATCCTGACGCCGCTGGCCGCCTTCGAGGCGGTCACCGGAATGCCCGGCGCGGTCCAGGCCCGGGCCCGGAGCAGGGCCTCCGCCGCCCGGCTGGACGAGCTGCTGACCGCCGAGCCCGCCGTGACCGAGCCGACCTCCCCCGCCGAGGCGGCCCGGACCGCCCATCTGACCGCCCGGGGGCTCTCCGCCCGCTGGCCGGGCAGTGCCGCCGACGCGATCCACGGCATCGACCTCGACCTCACCCCCGGCCGCCGGATCGCCGTCGTCGGCCCCTCCGGCTCCGGCAAGACCACCCTCGCCCACACCCTGCTGCGCTTCCTCGAACCCACCGCCGGGAGCGTCGTGCTGAACTGTCCACAGCCTGTGGACACCCGGACGATTTCGTCCGACCAGGTCCGCCGCTCGGTCGGCCTGTGCGCCCAGGACGCCCACATCTTCGACAGCTCGCTCCGGGAGAACCTCCGGCTGGCCGCCCCCGGCGCCACCGACGACGCGCTCTGCGCGGCCCTCGCCTCGGCCCGACTGCTCGGCTGGGTACGGACCCTGCCCGAGGGCCTGGACACCATGGTGGGCGAGCACGGCGCCCGGCTCTCCGGCGGCCAGCGCCAGCGCCTGGCGCTGGCCCGGGCCCTGCTCGCCGACTTCCCGGTGCTGATCCTGGACGAGCCCGCCGAGCACCTCGACCTCCCCACCGCGGACGCCCTCACCGCCGACCTGCTGGCGGCCACCACCGGCCGCACCACGCTGCTGATCACCCACCGGCTGGCGGGTCTGGACGCCGTCGACGAGATCCTGGTGCTGGACTGCGGCCGGGTCGTCGAACGCGGCAGCTGGGCCGAGCTGACCGCCGACCCGGACAGCGCGTTCGCCGCCGGCTGGCGCCGCGAGCAGCTGGCCGACCTCGGTGCGGTCCCCGCCGTTCCGGCGGCCCGCCACACCATCGAACGTCGGCAACCACCACTCCAAACCACCACAAACTAGGCTCTTCCCATGGAGACCCAGCCCGACCGGAACACCGGCCCCACCGACCCGGCCCCGCACCGGGTGCCCGAGATCTCCTCCCTCGGCCTGGACACCCTGGTCACCGAGGTCTCCGAACGCCTCCAGTCCGCCGCTGCCGTCACCGACCGGATGCAGCGCCTGCTCGAAGCCGTGGTCTCGGTCGGGGCCGGCCTCGACCTGCACGCCACCCTCCAGCGGATCGCCACCGCCGCCGCCGAGCTGGTCGACGCCAGGTACGCCGCCCTCGGTGTGATCTCGCCGCACGGGGACGGCCTCTCCGACTTCATCCACATCGGCATCGACGACGAGACCGCCGCCCGGATCGGTGAACTCCCGACCGGGCGGGGCATCCTGGGCGTCCTGATCGACCATCCGGAGTCGCTCCGGCTGACCGACCTCTCGGCCGACCCCCGCTCCACCGGCTTCCCGGCCCACCACCCGCCGATGAAGTCCTTCATCGGGGAGCCGATCCGGGTCCGCGGCGAGGTGTTCGGCAACCTCTACCTGACCGAGAAGAAGAGCAGCACCGGCGCGTTCACGCCCGAGGACGCCCAGGTGGTGCACGCGCTGGCCGCCGCCGCCGGGGTCGCGATCGAGAACTCCCGCCTGTACGAGGAGGGCCGCCGGCGCGAGCGCTGGATCGCCGGCGCCTCCGCCGTCACCACCGCGCTGCTCTCCACCGACCGGGCCCAGGTGGCCCTCACCGTGGCCGCCGAACAGGTCCGCGAACTCGCCGACGCCGCCCTGGGGATGATCCTGCTGCCCACCGGCGACGGCCAGATGCGGGTGGCCCACGCCTCGGGCGACAAGGCCGAGTTCGTCCGGGGCGAGCTGCTGCCCACCACCAGCTTCGCGGCCAGGCTGCTGGAGGGCGAGAGCGTCTACATCGACGACATGGCCGGCGACCCCGACGTGGTGATCCGGCTGGCCCGCAGGTTCGGCGCCTCGATGGCCGTCCCGATGATCGCGGCCGGCCGGGTGCTCGGCGGTCTCTGCGTCTGGCGCAGCCAGGGCGCACCACCGTTCACCGAATCGGAGAAGCAGCTGGCCGAGGCCTTCGCCTCACAGTCCGCGCTGGCGCTGCGGCTGGCCGAGGGCCAGCGGGACCAGCAGCGGCTCGCCGTCTTCCAGGACCGCGACCGGATCGCCCGCGACCTGCACGACCTGGTGATCCAACGGCTGTTCGCCACCGGGATGATGCTCGAAGGCGCGGCCCGCCGGGCCGTGGTCCCCGAGGTCAGGACCGGGATCGGCAAGGCCGTGGACGAGCTGGACGCGACCATCCAGGAGGTCCGCACCACCATCTACGCGCTCCAGCACGACGACCACGGCGACGAGCCCGACACCCTGCGCACCCGGGTGCTCCGGGAGGGCAGCCAGGCGGCCGCGGCCCTCGGCTTCAAGCCCTCGATGACCTTCACCGGGCCGGTGGAGAGCCTGGTCGGCGAGAAGACGGGGCGTCAGCTCCTGGCCGCACTGCGGGAGACGCTCTCGAACGCGGCCCGGCACGCCCGGGCCTCCCGGGTCGGGGTGGAGATCGACGCCACCGTCCACCTGGACGCCGAGGGCCACCCGGTCTCCGGAGACCCGGACGCCTACGACCGGCCCGGCTGGCCCGGCGTCCTGCTCACCGTCACCGACGACGGCGTCGGCATCCCCGACGGCGGCCGCCGCAGCGGTCTGCTCAACCTCACCCGCCGGGCCGAGACCCTCGGTGGCGACGCCTGGCACGAGCCCGGGCCGGACGGGAAGGGCACCCGGATCCGCTGGTCGGCCCGGCTCTGAGCTCAGCCCTCCGCGGCCGACCCGAGCAGCTGCTCCAGCACCGCCGCCACCCCGTCCTGCGCGTTGCTGACGGTGTGCTGGGCCACGGCGGCGAGCACGTCCGGGTGGGCGTTGGCGACGGCGTACGCGGAGCCCGCCCAGGCCAGCATCTCCAGGTCGTTGGGCATGTCGCCGAAGGCCACCACCTCGCTCCGGTCGATGCCCTGGCTGTGGCACAGCTCGGCCAGCGTGGACGCCTTGGTGACCCCCAGGGCGCTGATCTCCAGCAGCGCCACCGGTGAGGAGCGGGTGATCTCGGCGTACTGTCCGGCCACCTCGCGGGCCTTGCCGAGGAAGGTGTCGGGATCCAACTCGGGGTGCTTCACCAGGAGTTTGAACATCCCGTCGACCCGGCCGTCGGTCAGCAGCAGCTCGGCCGGGGCCACCGCGTGCGGCTCGTCCGACCCCCACATCCGCAGCTCGTACCCGGCCTCCCGGGCGAAGCCGCCGGGGAACTCGAAGGCGAACGCCGAACCGGGCAGCTCGGCCCGGAGCAGCTCGACCACGGTCAGCGCGTCCGCCGCCGCCAGCGGGTAGGTCCGCAGCAGTTCTCCGCGCCGGACGTCCAGCACCGCGCCGCCGTTCGAGCAGATGGCCACGCCGTGCCCGCCGATGTGCGCGCTGACCTGCTCCATCCAGCGGGGCGGCCGACCGGTCACGAAGACCACCTGGACGCCTGCCTGCTCGGCGGCGGCCAGCGCGGCGGCCGTCCGGGGCGAGACGCTGCCGCCGGGGCAGAGCAGCGTGCCGTCCAGATCGGTGGCGATCAGGCGGGGGAGCGGTCGGGAGGCGGTGGCAGTCACCGCTCCATCTTCGCTCACCCCGGCCGATCCGCCGCCGACCGGGACGGCACCTCGGCTCAGGAGTGCCAGATCTCCTTGATGTCGCTGATCTTGCCGGAGCCGTCCAGCGCGATGTCGTAGATCCCGCCGGAGCAGCTGTACGGCTGCGGCACCTCCTGCTGGAGCAGGCAGTCGCCGACATGCTGGAACAGCTCGCCGAGCGGCACCGTCTTCAGCGTGCCGGGGCCACTGCTGAGCTGGGCCTTCACCTTGACCGCGAAGCCGTACGTCTTCTCGGCGCCGGCGCCCTCGTAGTGGCCGTCGTTGGGGTCGCAGACGAACTTCGCGTCCTTCACGTACACGGTGTCCTGCTTGGGCGCCTTCACCGCCTGGACGTACTTCCGCCCGGCCGTCGGCGCCGGGGTCTTGCACGGGCCGTTCTCGTCCGGGTCGGTGGTCGACCTGGACGCGGTCGGCTTCGTGGCCGGGGCGGTGGGGCTCTGCTCGACCGGGGCCTGGGGCGGCGTGCTGCTGGCGGCCGGGGCCTGGACGTGGTTGGTGCTGCTGCCGCCGCGGGTGTGCTTCTGGCACCCGGTCAGACCGATGACGACGGCCGAGACGACCACAACACCCGTGAACAGCCTACGAGCTGACATATCGCTGGTTCCCCCATGATCGATGTACCTCGCTGACGACCCGACAGGCTATCCGTCCGCCCCGACGCGGTTCGCCCTGGCCCCGGTCCGGCGCCGCCCCCGCAGGTCAACCCGGTGCCGTCCGGCTCACCGCTCCGGGTGATCCTCGCCCGCCGCCCGCAGTGGACCTGCCGCGGGCGGCGGGCCGCTCCCTAAGCTCCACCAATGAACCAGCCCCAGCCCCTCTCCCAGCCCCTTTCCCCGCTCCAGCCCCGGCCGGACCTGATCGGCCTCGTCCCGCGCGCCTACGCCGCCCTCAACACCCTGCACACCGAGGTGCTCCAGGCATCCCGGGAGGCCGGCCCGGAGGCCGGGCTGCTCACCCTGGTCCGGCTCCGCTGCTCCCAACTGAACGCCAGCTCCTACTGCGTGGAGCAGTACACCGCCGACGCCCGCGCGCTCGGCGAGTCGGAGGCCAGGCTGCGCGCCCTCGCCGGCTGGCGGGAGTCCGGCGACCTCTTCACGCCGCGCGAGCGGGCCGCGCTGGCCCTCGCCGAGACGGTCACTCTGACGGCTTCCGCTGCTGCCGCCGGCCCGTCCGGCCCGGCCTCCTCGCTCACCCCGGCCGAGGCCGCCTGCATCGGCTGGACCGCCACGGTCGCCAACGCCTACAACCGGGTCGCCCTCGCCTCCCGCATCACCTCCACCGTCCCGGTCCCGGCACCGGGTGCAGCCGTGCTGCCGGCCCAGCCGGACTCGGCGCCGGTTCCCGTCCCCGGCGGCTGAGTTCAGCGGGTCGGCCCGGCCAGCGCGTCGACCAGGGCGCGGGCCACGGACTGCTGGCCGGCCGGGGTGAGGTGCAGGCCGTCCTCCTGGTACCGGCCGCGGCCGGCCGGGCGGGTGTCGACGACGGGCTCCGGGCGGGTGAGCAGGAAGTCGGCGACGGCGTCGAGGTCCTGCTCGGACCAGGTCAGGCCGGCCCGCCGGAAGTGGGGGTAGTCCGCCACCCGCTGCGGGTCCACCCCGGTCGGGGTGAGCCAGACCCACCGGGCCGCCGTCCGGCCGGCGGTGAGGTCGTGCAGGGCCGCCAGGTTGCGCTGCGTCTCGGCGGGGCTGACCAGTGGCGTCCCGTCGATCCGCTGGGCGTCGTTGGCGCCGAGCATGCACAGCACCCAGTCGGGCCGCTGGAAGCCCAGCACGAACGGGAGTTGGGCCAGCGCCTGGGTGGTGGTGCTGCCCGGGACGGCCAGGTTGGTCAGCCGGACGCCGTCGGGCAGCAGGTGCCGCAGGACCTCGAACCAGGAGAGCCGGTCGGCGGTGGTGCTCTCGCCGATGGCGACCACGTGCTGCCCCGGCGCGAACGGCAGCCGGGCCGCCCTGGCCGCGAAGCCGGGCTCGGCCGTCAACTCGTGCGCGGCCGCCCGGGCCTGGCCGTCGAAGCGGTCCAGCAGGGCGCCGTACCGGGCCGGGTCGAGGCCGAACAGCGCGGCCAGCGCGGCCCGGTCCGGCTCGCCGAGGAAGCGCAGGGTCTGCTCCGGGCGCTGGGAGCGGACCAGGCGTTCGATCTGCTCGGGCTGGGCGGGCTGGTCGGACCGGTTGGCCGGGTCGGTCTGGTGGGTCTGGTGGGTGGTCATGTCAGCGCTCCGTCCGGACCCGGCGGCGGGGCAGCAGGAACCCGGCCGCGATCAGCCAGGCCAGCCCGGTGAAGCGGGCCAGCGGGAGCAGCAGGGCGGCACCCTCGGTGAGCAGCACCAGGGTGGACAGTTCGGCCACGGCGGCGACGGCCAGGCCCGCGATCGACAGCCACCGCGGCAGCAGCCCGGCCAGCAGCCCCGGGACGGCGAGCCCGGCGATCAGCAGGCCGAGCGGCACCACGTGGCCGGGGCCGCCGAAGCCGAAGGCCAGCAACTGCAGGGCCCGGACCAGGGCGGGCAGCTCCAGCACCGCCGGGTGCGAGAGCACCCAGGTGACCAGCCCGGAGCAGGCCAGGGCGGCGGAGGCGAGCACACCGCCGGCCAGCGCGATGGTCGCGCCGGGCGCCCGGACCCCGAGCTTGTGCAGCCGGGCCGAGACGGTCGCGGCGTAGACGGCCAGCGGGACCGAGGAGCCGAACTGGAGCAGGCCCGAGATCCGGATCGCGTCGGTGTGTTCGCGGAAGTACGCCACGATCGCGTCCTGGTCGCCGAACGGCGAGGGGAACGGGTGACCGTCCGCCAGCAGGGTGCTGACGATCAGTCCGGCGAGGAAGAGCGCGGTGAAGACCACGGCGAGGATGCCCGGCGGCGGGCCGCCCTGGGCCTCCCGGTGGGTGGGGGTGTCGTTCGACTGCACGGCAGGGTCCGTTCTCTCGGATGAATAGTTCACTGTAGAGAATCATTCCTCGTCGCGTACGATAGCTCCGTGAGCAGCACTCGGCAACCAGACCAAGGCCCCGGCGCCCCGGGCCCGCGCGGCGGGGCCTTCCTGCTCGCCCAGATCGGCGCGCACGCCGCCGGGCTGTTCGCCGAACGGATCGGGCAGCTGGGGCTGACCCCGGCCGACGTCGGCCTGCTGCGGATGATCGCCGGGCAGCCCGGCCGCAGTCAGCGCGCGCTGGCCACCGACCTGGGCGTGGTCCCGAGCCGGGTGGTCGCCCTGATCGACGCGCTGGAGGCCAAGGGGCTGGTCGAGCGCCGCCGCAGCGCCGAGGACCGCCGCCACCACGAGCTGCACCTCTCCGCCGAGGGCGGCCGCACCCTCGGCGCGGTCTCCCGCTCGGCCGCCGCCCACGAGGACCACCTGCTCGCGGCCCTGGACCCGGAGCAGCGCAAGCAGCTCACCGGCCTGCTCGAACTCGTGGCGGCACAGCAGGAGTTGACCCCGGGCGTGCACCCGGGCTACCGCAGCCTGCCCCGGAAGGCATAGCAACGACCGAGGGCCTGGTCGGTGGACCGGGCCCTCGGTGGGGTTACTGCTGCGGGGAGCGCGTGGCTCAACCCAGTTGGGCCAGGCCCTCGGTGGCGATCCGCTTGAACACCGCGAGGTCGTTGGCGAAGATCGAGTCCGGCACCGGCCAGTGGATCACCAGCTCGGTGATGCCCAGCTCGCGGTAGCGGCCCGCGTAGTCGACGAAGGCGTCCAGCGAGGCGAGCGGCTTCTCGGCCGTCGAGCCCTGCAGCAGCACCTTCTCCAGCTCGGCCACGTCCCGTCCCTGCGCCTCGCAGGCGGTGGCCAGCTTGGCCAGCTGCGCCGCGATCACGTCCGGCGCCTGCTCGACCGGCACGTCGGCCGGGCCGCGCGGGTCGCCGTACGTCACCCAGCCCTGCCCGTGCTCGGCCGCCAGCCGCATCCCGCGCGGCCCGGTCGCCGCGACGTAGAACGGCACCCGGGGCCGCTGAACGCAGCCGGGGATGTTCCGCGCCTCGACCGCCGAGTAGTACGGACCGCTCTCGGTGGTGGCGTCCTGCCGGAGCAGCTTGTCGAGCAGCGGCACGAACTCGCCGAAGCGGTCCGCCCGCTCCTTCGGCGACCAGGCCTCCTGCCCCATCGCGGTGGCGTCGAACCCGGCCCCGCCGGCCCCGATCCCGACCACCACCCGCCCGCCCGAGACGTCGTCCAGCGACACCAACTCCTTGGCCAGCGTGACCGGATGACGGAAGTTCGGCGAGGTCACCAGCGTCCCCAGCCTGATCCGCTCGGTCGCCGTCGCAGCGGCGGTCAGCGTCGGGACCGCCCCGAACCAGGGCTCCTCCCGGAAGCTCCGCCAGGAGAGGTGGTCGTAGGTGTAGGCCGCGTGGAAACCGAGATCCTCGGCCCGCCGCCAGATCTTCTGCCCCTCGCTCCACCGGTGGATGGGGAGGATCACCGTGCTCAGTCGCATACCGCCGACCCTACGGGAGCCTTGTTCGCCGACGCGGAGATCTTGGACGCGATCCGCGCCGCATCGCGGTCGAGGAGATCTGACCCGGCTCCCCTGTTCGCCTGCGTTCTCGCGTCCAGGACGAGACGGGTGAACGAGGACCGACCGGCGTCACGGGTGTCCCGGCCGGAGCCGCTCGGTGGTGGTGCGGGGTGCTCCCGTTGCCCGGTCGGGGCGGGTGTCGTGGCAGGGGGGGCGACCGGAGCGGGGCGTCTCACCTGGGCGTGTGGCGATGGGGGGTAATCCCGTTGCGGAGGTGTCCCCGGGTGCTGATAGAACTACCGATCGGACTCTCGTTCGAGAGGCCGATCGAGATATCACATTTTTGGGGGAGCGCGGGTGTCTCATCCGACGCCGAATGCCCGGCCGCTGACGGCCACCACACGACCACTGTCCCGTGCAGCCGTCCTTGCCGTGGTCACCGCGGCAGTGGTGGCCTACGCCGGTCTGCCGACCGCCCGGGCCGACGAACCGACGACGCAGCGGGTCGGCACCGTGCCGACCGCGCCCGGTGACGTGGCCAAGACCGCCGCTCCGGCGGGTGACACCCCGGTGCAGCTGAGCGTGCACCTGAAGCTCCGCGACGAGGCCGGCGCCAAGGCGTTCGCCGAGGCGGTGAGCGACAAGTCGTCGCCGCAGTACCGGAGTTACCTGAAGACCGGTGAGTTCGCGCTGCGCTTCGGCGCGGCCCCGGCCACCGTCGCCAAGGTCAAGCAGGCCCTCACCGCCCAGGGCCTGAAGCCCGGTGACCTCGCTGCCGACGGGCTGACCATCCCGGTCTCCACCACCGTCGCCCAGGCCGAGCGCGCCTTCGACCTGGACCTGGTCGGCTACAAGACCTCCGAGGGCCGGTCCGGTTTCCTCAACTCCTCCGCCCCCGCCGTGCGTGCCGACGTGGCTGGTGCGATCACCGGCATCGTCGGGCTGAACACGCTGGCCGAGGCCCGCAGCAACCACGTGGTCGGGGCCACCGGCCAGGCCGCCCCGCTCACCGGCGCCGTGCCGCACGCCGCGGCGGCGCCCTCGAACTTCCCCACCCTGTGCGCGGGCGTCGCCTCGCAGTTCCCGGGCAAGGCCGACGCCCGTGACTACTTCAGCCCGGCCCAGCTGGCGAAGGCCTACGGGCTGAGCAGCATGGCCGACGGCGGCGCCGGCACCACGGTCGCCGTCTTCGCGCTGGAGGACTACTCGGACGCGGCGCTGGCCAGCTTCCAGGCCTGCTACGGCACCAGCGCCTCGGTGCAGCGGGTCCGGGTCAACACCGGCCCGCAGGAGCCGGCGGACAACACCAATGTCGGCGTCGAGACGGCGCTCGACATCGACACGGTCATCGGTCTCGCGCCTCGCGCGAACGTGCTGGTCTACCAGGGCCCGGACGCCCAGCACGCCACCCCGGCCGACGTCCAGAACACCTACCGTCGGATCGTCACGGACAACATCGCCCAGGTGGTCACCACCAGCTGGGGCGTCTGCGACCAGGTGGTGGCGACCAGCGACCTGCAGGCCGAGCACGACATCTTCCTCCAGGCCGCGATGCAGGGTCAGACCGTGGTCGCGGCCTCGGGTGACGACGGCTCCAGCGGGTGCAACTACCTGAAGAGCCGCGGCGCGCCGAGCAGCATCACCGACCTGCTGAGCACCTCCGACCCGGCCAGCCAGCCGTTCGTCACCGGTGTCGGCGGCACGACCCTGCGCAGCACCGGCGGCGTCGCGTCCGAGACCGTGTGGAACCACGACGGTGGCGCGACCGGCGGCGGCATCTCCCGCTGGTCCTTCAACACCAGCTCCTACCAGGCCGGTTTCGCCGGTCCCGGGTACACGGGCACCAACTGCGGGGCCACGCCCGGCCGGGTCTGCCGCCAGGTCCCGGACGTGGCGGGCAACGCCGACCCGGCGACCGGCTACATGGTCGCCACCGGCGCCGGCTACTGGATGATCATCGGCGGTACGAGTGGTGCCGCCCCGCTCTGGGCCGCCGTCGTGGCGCACCAGAACGGCCCGGGCAGCTGCTCCGGCCGGGTGGGCTTCATCTCCCAGCCGCTCTACGACGCCGCCCGCAACGGCGTCAGCCCGCTGCGCGACATCACCTCCGGCCACAACGACATAGGCATCCAGGGCGGCCTGTACGCCGCCGCGCGCGGCTACGACCTGGCCACCGGCCTGGGCACCCCGAACGCCGCCAAGGTCATGGGCCTGGTCTGCCCGGCGCCCGCCGGCAGCAACCGCACCATCGAGATCGTCGAGAACGGCCAGCTGCACGAGGTCTACTCCGACGCGACCGGCTGGCACGACGGCATCGTCCCGGGCATCACCGGTGTCACCGCGCTGAGCTTCGCCTACAACTCCTCCGGGGCGCGGGTGATCGAGGCGATCGTCAACGGCGAGCTGCACGAGATCTACACCGACGCCTCCGGCTGGCACGACGGTGTGATTCCGGGTCTGTCCGGCATCACGGCGCTGAGCTTCAGCTACAGCC